>JALHPA010000314.1 GCA_022842745.1 Pirellulales bacterium | reverse complement strand
GGGGGCGATGGATCGCGACATATCGCGGGGGGCGGCGGAAATCCGTTCCGGCCACCGGTGGTTTGGCGGCGCCTTGACTGGGCGCCAAAATTGAGGCGGTATTGTGCCGAGAGGGGCGATGTGCGTAAAGGTCAAAAGGGGCGGGGATTTTGAGGTCGTTTGAGGTTTTTCGGCACGCGCCCTCGGCCCGGAGGGAGGATGGCCAAGGAAGGAGGCCGGAAAGCCGGGTGGAAGGCAGGACGGCGTGACACAGCAGGGGCCGAGACGTCAGGAATGAATTGGTCACAAGGTCGGATTGTTGCTTTCGCATACTGCTTGCGGCCCCTCGCGAGGAGGGTGATAATGTTGGTGCGAATCACTTAACGGGTTAACTGTGCGAGCGGTAATGTCGACCGTGGACGAGACTTTGATCAAGGCGGAGACCCTCAAGGCGCTTTTAGTTGCCCGTGCGGTCGGCCAACAGCCTGACGGCGAAGAATACGTTCGCCTTAGATCTGAGCTAATGAAAGATCATTTGGCAAAGACGCGGCTTCCCCGTTTCATCAAACACTGCCGGACAATACCGGAATTTTGGGCGTTCATTCAGCCGCAATTCGCGAGCTACCGGGAACGGCAGCGATTTCTTGCGGAAGAATTTGACCCACTGCTAACCAAATTAGAAGAGGCAAGTCTCAACCCGGCCATCGATTCGAGTTCCGAGATTCTGTCAGCGGTTGACTCGGTCCACATTCAAGAGGCATGGCAGAAAGCGATGGATCGTCGTGTTACCGATCCTGAAGGCGCCGTCACGATGGCACGTACGCTACTCGAAACAGTATGCAAACACGTATTAGACAAAGGTGAGATTGCCTATGCGGACGATTGCGATTTGCCGAAGCTCTACCGACTTGTGGCCGAAAGACTGAACCTTGCTCCGTCGCAGCATACGGACCAGATCCTAAAGCGGATCTTCGGTAGCTGCTCGTCGGTAGTCGAGGGATTGGGCGCACTTCGCAACAGAGTAAGCGACGCGCATGGTCCAGGCAAATTCCACGTCAAGCCTGAGCCGCGACACGCTGCGCTGGCGGTCAATCTTGCTGGCAGTATGGCGTCATTCTTGATCGAAACGCTGGATGTGGTGAGTAATGCAGCATCCAGCTAGTTCAGGTAAAACCTGGGGGCGAGCTTGGCTCGACCCCAGCCACACGGTCTGCTTGCGGCTAATTTGCGCCGCGGGCGAAGCAGACTAGGCACATGTCGTCGCTTTGGGGGTGGGCGCCGACGAATTTTTTTGCGTCGGAGAGGATGGTGGCGCCCAATTCGGCGACGTTACCCACGGAGGCGCCGATGCGGTGTTGCAGCCGGTCGAGGCCGTAGAGCTGCTTTTGGGCGTTCATGGCCTCGCTGAAGCCGTCGGTGAAGAGGGCGACGGACTGGTTGGGGCCTAAGGAGAAGGTGGTCGATTCGTATTCGTAGTCGGCATCGATGCCGATGGGGACGCCGGCGATTTCCTCGGCCACGGCCTCGACGTCCCCCTCGCGTCGGCGGACGAAGGGGGGCATGTGCCCGGCGTTGACCAGGGCGACCTCGTGCCGGGCCGGATCGAGGACGGCCAGGACGAAGGTCACGAAGCGGTCGTCCCAGCCGCTACTGCAGAAGGCGGCGTTGATCTTGCGGACCGCCAGGTGGACGTACGGCTCGCTGGCGAGGAAGTAGCGGACGTCGCCGGAAAGGCGGGCCATGATGATCGCCGCGGCGACTCCTTTGCCGGAAACGTCGGCCAGGACGATGCCGAAGCGGCCGCCGGGGAGGGGAATGTAGTCGTAGAAGTCGCCGCCGACCTGGTTGGCAGCCTCGTAAAAGTCGAAGAAGTGGTAGCCTTCGACCTGGGGCGGCTCGGAGGGGAGCAGGGCCTTCTGGACCTTGCGGGCCAGCTCCAAATCGCGCTCGATGGCGTTTTTCTTGATCAGCGATTCGTGGAGCTGAGCGTTGTCGATGGCGAAGGCGGCCTGGCTGGCAATGGCGGCCATGACGTCCAGGTCTTCCTGGGTGAAGCGGGCCCGCTGGTCGAGCGTATCTAGCTGCAGGACGCCGAAGGCGTCGCCGTCGCTATTGACGAGCGGGGCGCACATCATGGAACGGATGCGGAAGTCGGCGATGCTCTGGCTCATGTCGAAGCGCTCGTCGGTGGCGGCGTCGGCGGAGAGAATCGCCTGCTTGCTTTCGAGCACCTGGTTGACGATGGTGCGGCTGATGCGGATCGTTTCGTCGTTATCGGCGCGGCGGTGCTTGATCGCCTTGGGAATCACCGGGCCGTCGGGGGACTTGAGGGCGATGAAGCCGCGGTCCGCCTGGACAAAAATCTTGAACAGGCTGTCGAACACCTTGGGAAAGACGGCGTCAAGTTCCAGCGACTTGGCCAGGTTTTGCGTGATTTCGAGCAAGGCCCGCAGCTTGACCTCGGGATTGACGCTGACCCGGACGCCGGACGCGCCGCTCGACACGTCCAGCTTGGACATGATTTTCGAGCTGTCCTTGGACTCGGTGTCGTCCCAGAAGAGTCCGCCGATATTGGCGGCGGTGCGGGTGTGGCTGTCGGAGACGGTCTGGCGGATGTTGCGGGCGTCGTTGTAGAAGATGAATTCGAGGTCGCAGATTTTCAGTTTGTCTCCGTTTTGGAGACGGGTGGCTGCCTGGACCTGTTCGGCGTTGACGTAGGTTCCGTTGCGGCTTTTGAGGTCCTCGACGAAGTAATCGCCGCCTTCGAAGCGGATTTCGGCGTGCTGACGACTGACGGCGCCGAGATCGAGAACGATGCTGCAGTCGGGATGCCGGCCCAGGACGGCGCGTTCGCTTCCCAAGGTGAAGCGTTGGCCGGCTTTGTCGCCGTTGAGCATTTCGAGGAGTGCCATCCGACCGCTCACCCCAGAGGAGGACAGGCGCGCGCTAGGCCGAAACAGGACCTGCGCCGCGGCCGGCCGGGGGAAAACGATCGACCGGCCAAAGGCTCGATTTTAAGTTGGCCGCGCGGAGATCGTCAACCGGCGAGGCGGGGGGTGGGCTGGGCCAGGTTTGCAACGGATGCCGGGGATTTTGGGGGAGTTGGCTCATAGCGCGCCCTTTCGCCGAGCGAGACTTTGTTTTTCACCGCGCTTGGGCAGCGTCTTTTTTCGGTCGGGCGGGCGAAGTAGACTGTAGGCTTTGGGAAAGCACCTACCAGGCCTGGCAGCGGGCCTCGACGGGGACACTAAGCGACAAGCGCAAGCCAGTCGATCCGTCCCCCCCACCGCATCTCGATTTCAGAGACTTCACGTTCAGGGATTTCACGATGGCACATCTTGGCGGCGCGGTTCGGATTGTTTCCTGTCTGGGGCTCCAGCAGGGAGGTTCGGTATCGGAAGAGCACCCGGGGACGGATGCGCGGCAGCGGGGCGAAGCGCGAAACGGGTTGCGCATCGGTTGGGTGTGGCTGGCGGGATTGGCGCTGGCGCTGTCGGGCACTGCCGGGGCGGAAGCGCAGACGTTTGAATTGAAGAGCGGGGACCGGGTGAGCCTGGTCGGCAATATGCTGGCGGAGCGAATGCAGCATGCCGGCTGGCTGGAGACGCTGTTGCACAAGCGTTTTCCGAAGCACGATCTGTCGTTTCGGAACCTGGGCTTTTCGGGAGACGAGTTGACGCTGCGGCTGCGGTCGGCGGATTTTGGCAGCCCGGACGAGTGGCTGCGGCGGACGAAGACGGACGTGGTGTTTGCGTTCTTCGGTTACAACGAGTCGTATGGGGATGAGGGGAAGCTGGCGAAATTCAAAGAGGACCTGGATGGTTTCATCAAGCTGACGCTGGGGCAGAAGTACAACGGCGACACGCAGCCCCGGATGGTGCTGTTTTCGCCGATCGCCCACGAGGACTTGAAAAGCCCCAATCGGCCGGACGGAGCGGAGAACAACCGGCGATTGAAGTTGTATGCCCGCGCGATGGCGGAGGTGGCGGCGGCGAACAAGGTCCCGTTTGTCGATTTGTACGAGCCGAGTCTGAAATTGTATGCGGCGAGCGATGCGCCTTTGACGAGCAATGGCGTGCATTTGAACGACGCGGGGGATCGGCGGATCGCGGAGACGATCGTGCGGGCGCTGTTCGGGGAAGCGGACTTGGGAGACGAAAAGGAATTGGAGCGGCTGCGGCGGGCGGTGCTGGACAAGAACTTCTTTTGGTTCAACCGCTATCGCACGACGGACGGGTATTCGATTTTCGGGGGGCGGGCGGATTTGCGGTTCGTGAATGGGCAGACGAACCGGGTGGTGATGCAGCGGGAGATGGAAGTGTTGGACGCGATGACGGCCAATCGGGACCGGCGGGTGTGGGCCGTGGCGCAAGGGGGAGAGTTGAAGGTGGACGACTCGAACACGCCGCCGTTCATCGACGTGATCACGAACAAACCGGGACCGCTGCCGGGGGGAAAGCATATTTTTCTCTCCGGGGAGGGGGCGATCGACAAGATGACGGTCGCCAAGAATATGAAGGTGAACCTATTCGCCTCGGAGGAGATGTTTCCGGAGCTGATTAACCCGGTGCAGATGGCGTTCGACACGAAGGGGCGGCTGTGGGTGGCAGCGTGGCCGACGTATCCGCACTGGAAGCCGAAGGAGGCGATGAACGACAAGCTGTTGGTGCTGGAAGACACGAACGGGGACGGGAAAGCGGACCGATGCACGACGTTCGCGGCGGATTTGCACAATCCGACGGGATTTGAGTTCTGGAACGGCGGGGTGATCGTGGCGATGGCGCCGGATCTGTTGTTCTTGAAGGATACTGACGGAGACGGGAAGGCGGACGTGCGGGAGCGGCTGTTAGGGGGGCTGGATTCGGCGGATACGCACCATACTTCGAACAGCTTCACGTTCGACGGGGGTGGGGCGTTGTATTTCCAGG
>JALHPA010000313.1 GCA_022842745.1 Pirellulales bacterium | reverse complement strand
AGCGCCTGTTGGCGGAGATCGCTCCCAATAAGACGTACACGTACGAATATTTGTGCTATCGGATCACGGATTTCCGTCCGGAAGTATCGGCCAACGCGAAAGTCAAAGGGGCCGAGGCCGAGCACGACCTGCGGTTGTTTGTGGAAGATCTGTCGGATGCGGCGGACGTACCGGCCGATGCGGCCGGGGAGCCGGTATTGACGGTCGAAGCGTTGGGGAAGGCGTTCAACGTATCGAGCAAGACGATCTCCCGCTGGCGGCGGCAGGGACTGGTAAGCCGCCGCTTCCTGTTCGATGGTCGCAAGCGGTTGGGTTTTTTGCGCAGTTCGGTGGACCGGTTCGTTTCGCAAAACGAAGATCGGGTTCGCCGCGGTTCGCGCTTCAGCCAGCTTAGCGAACAGGAACGGGATGAAATTGTCGCCATCGCGCGGAGGCTGAGCGCCGCCGGGGGCTGCCCGGCCGATGTGGCGCGGCGGGTATCCCGCCGTGTGGGCCGAAGCACAGAGACGATCCGCTATACGCTGAAGCATTTCGACCGGGAGCATCCCGAGATGGCGGTGTTTCCGGCCGGATCCGGCCCGTTGGACGAAGAGGCCAAGAAGAAGATTTTCCAGCAATATTGCCGGGGAATCGCGGTCGATCAGTTGGCTCGGCAGAATTGCCGGACGAAGACCAGTATCTACCGCGTGATTGGCGAGATGCGTGCCCGGCGGATTGCGGAGTTGCCCTTGGAGTTTATCCCCAACAGCAGCTTTCCGCGGCTCGATCCGGAGAAGATAATCAAAGAACCGCTGCAGTTGCCGGCGGCGCCGACGAAGAAGCCGCGGCTTCCCAGCGGGCTGCCTCCGTATTTGGCCAGCCTGTACGAGGTTCCGCTGTTGACGCGGGAGCAGGAAGCGGCGCTATTTCGTAAGTTCAACTACCTGAAGTACCGGGCGAGCAAGCTGCGCGAGCAGCTTGATCCCGCGTCGCCGAAAAGTGGGCTGATGGACGAGATCGAACGTCTGTACGAGCAGGCGGTATCGATCAAGAATCAGATCGTGCGCGCTAACTTGCGGCTGGTGGTGTCGATCGCCAAGCGGCACGTGGGTCCGGCGGATAACTTTTTCGAGCTGGTGAGCGACGGGAACATGTCGCTGATTCGGGCGGTCGAGAAATTCGATTACTCGCGCGGCAATAAGTTCAGCACGTATGCCAGTTGGGCGATCATGAAGAATTTTGCCCGGACGATTCCGGACGAAATCCGGCATCGGGACCGGTACCGCACGAGCAATATCGAGATGTTTTCGACGACTCAGGATCAGCGGACCGACCAGTACGAGCAGGAGAGCGCCCAGTCGCAGCGAGAGTTCCAGGTGGGAAAGATTCTGGACCGGCTTGACGAACGGGAGCAGAAGATTATCATCAGTCGATTCGGGCTGGATCATTCCCAGGAACCGCTGACTTTGAAGGAAGTCGGCGCGGAAATGGGCGTGACCAAGGAACGAATCCGGCAGATCGAAGCACGCGCTTTGAGCAAGCTCCGGCAGGCGGCGGAAGAAGAGCATATCGAAATCCCCGGCGGGATCTAACGCCGGCCGGGGCGTTTCGAGCGTTCGACGTAGCGGCGGATTGGCTGTCAGTTCGCCGGTATGGTTTGAGCGTCTCCGTCCGATATGAATGCGGCGCAAGTGGGTAACGTTTTTAGGCTCCCCTAGATAGGGGCTTAGATCATAGAGGGGAGATCGGACCCTAATCGAGCGAAGCGACAGCGAGTTTGAGTTGGCTGTCGCGGAACTTGCCTATCGTTGGTGCGCTATCGTGCTGCCTGCGGGTGCGCGAGGGGGAGTTTTCTTTTGGTTCGCCAGGCGTAACCGCTGGCGAAGCACGAACCCTCGCGAGTCGCGATCCCCTTGCAAGAGGGGCATTGGATCTCGACTTGCGGTCCTGGCATGGATCGCTATAGTAAGAGGTTTTCCGAGGCGCTCCGCTAGCGTAGCTCAATTGGCAGAGCAGCTGATTTGTAATCAGCAGGTTGTGGGTTCAAGTCCCTCCGCTAGCTCTCCGAGAAACGAGCAGTGGTCCGAGAAACGAGCAGCGGATCGGCTGAAGGAGACCTTGGGGCGGATTGGTACGGCGGCGAGGGGTGTCAGGCTGATTGAAACGGGGCAAATCGAATAGCGTTAAGTTGAGTTCTAAAAGATCGGACAGTTCTGGCAGGTCGAACCTGACAGGTGGGAATAGACTCCGGGTGAGTGTAGGTGAAGGGATGGAATGGAAGTCATTCAGCGCGGGGGTGGATTGACCAACGATGAACGCGCTTTAGAACATGGCGCCTGCGGGGAGTTTCCCGAGCGGTCAAAGGGGTCAGACTGTAAATCTGATGGCACTGCCTTCGAAGGTTCGAATCCTTCACTCCCCAATAGAGTTTTGTGAATTGCGGAATTGGTGCATGGGTTGGAGTTTGGATGCCGGTATTTCGCAGAACAGACAGATTTTTGGCACAGATATTTGGCGTTGAAGACGGAGCATTGTCAGCACAAATCAGAACGATTGATACGAGCGAAACGGCTTTTTGCGGCTTGTTCCCGGTAGCGAGTCCGCCGCCTGTCGCCGAACGCTTGCGGGTGTAGCTCAATGGTAGAGCAGCAGCCTTCCAAGCTGAATACGAGGGTTCGATTCCCTTCACCCGCTTGAAGCCCTGACTCGCCGCAGAGAGTGACCAGCCGCCGAAAGCGTCCCGCGCACGAAGTGGACGACAAGTTTTGAGAATGCGAACGGAGGCTGGGGGTGGGTAGATGACGAGTTGCGGCGCGGCGGAAGATAGGGTTGGATTGGATTCGATAGAGTTTGGATTGCGTGGCGGACAGATAGCAGCGGCCGGATGGTGGGTCGATTCGACGGGTTCAGTTCGACTTGGCTGATGGAAACAAGACGTCGGCTGCTGCTGTAGCTCAGTTGGTAGAGCGCGTCCTTGGTAAGGACGAGGTCATGGGTTCAAGTCCCATCAGCAGCTTTAGGGTTTGAGGAACCTGCTGCGTCGGTTGGGAGAGAGCGCGGCGGTTTGGAGAGAACGCGTTGGGGCGAAGTTGCGAAGCGGTTGGGTTTACTCGGACCATTTCTTTCGACAGTCAAGCACAACGTAATTTTCGATTAACGTAGGGAGCTAGCATGGCCAAGGACACATTTCAGCGTACCAAGCCTCACGTCAACGTCGGCACGATCGGCCACATCGATCACGGCAAAACCACTCTTACCGGCGCGCTGTTGGCGGTGCAATCGGCAAAGGGTTTGGCCAGCTTCAAGTCGTACGCCGACATCGCCAAGGGGGGAACGGTCCGCGACGAAACGAAGACCGTGACCATCGCGGTGAGCCACGTCGAGTACGAGTCCGAAAAACGGCACTATGCCCATATCGACTGTCCCGGTCACGCGGACTTCATCAAGAACATGATCACCGGGGCGGCCCAGATGGACGGGGCGATTCTGGTGGTCTCGGCGGCCGATGGTCCGATGCCGCAAACCCGGGAACACATTCTGTTGGCGCGGCAGGTCGGCGTGCCGGCCCTGGTGGTGTTCTTGAACAAAGTGGACCTGGTGGACGACCCGGAACTGCTGGAATTGGTCGAACTGGAGTTGCGCGAACTGCTGACGCACTACGGCTTCCCGGGAGATGAGGTTCCGATCATCCGCGGCGCCGGCAAACCGGCCTACGACAGTCCCAAGGATCCAGCGGCGACGAAGTGCATCCAGGATCTCCTGGACGCGATCGACAGCTACATTCCGGAGCCGGTGCGCGAGGTCGACAAGCCGTTCCTGATGGCGATCGAAGACGTGTTCAGCATTGAAGGGCGCGGCACCGTGGCCACCGGCCGTATCGAGCGCGGGATTGTCAAGGTCGGCGACGATGTCGAAATCGTCGGCTTCTCGGACAAGTCCCGGAAGGTGGTATGCACCGGCGTGGAAATGTTCCGCAAGATGCTCGATCAAGGGCAAGCGGGCGACAACGTCGGCTGCCTGTTGCGAGGCATCCGCCGCGAAGAAATCGAGCGCGGCCAGGTGCTGGCCAAGCCCGGTTCGATTACCCCGCACAAGAAGTTCGAGGCGGAAGTGTACGTGCTCTCGAAGGAAGAAGGGGGCCGGCACACGCCGTTCTTCAGCGGATATCGCCCGCAGTTTTATTTCCGCACGACCGACGTGACGGGCACGGCCAATTTGCTTGGCGACGCGGAAATGTGCATGCCTGGCGACAACGCGCGGCTGAGCGTCGAATTGATGACGCCGATCGCCATGGACGACGGCGTGCGGTTCGCCATCCGCGAAGGGGGGCGGACGGTGGGATCGGGCGTGGTAACCAAGATTTTGGAGTAGTGACCGATCGAACGGGCGCGCGGCGGAGTTCCGCGAATCCCGGCTCGGCCCGAGGGGCGCACGCGTTCCTGGGGGAGGTTTCGGGCGGGGTGGGCGGAGAATGGCAAAAGCGCGATCGAGTTGTGGTGAAAGATAACCGAAGGGGTGTAGCTCAATTGGCAGAGCGCTGGTCTCCAAAACCAGAGGTTGCGAGTTCGATTCCCGCCGCCCCTGCCATCCAATTGGCCGAATCGTCCGCCTGACCAGGCGGCGAAACGGCCGGACGAGTGCGAGTAGATCGAGAGGAAGCAGATCGAGCGAAGGTCGTTCGGTTCGCGACAGAGGCGTGGTAGTGATCTGCGCCGCAGCGAAGCGTTGAATTGCAAAGCTGTGCGGTGCGAAAGGCTCGGAAGAGCGTAGTAGCGAGGGAGCCGTTGCGAGGGCAGCCGTTTCAAGGGCAGCCGTTTCAAGGGCAGCGTCGCAAAGGCTGCAAGCGGCGCATGGACGAGTGTTGCGGCTGGGTAGGATGCCCCCAGGGAAGCAAAGGACCGAGTTACCAATGGCCGAGAAAAAGGAAGCAGCCGCCG
>JALHPA010000312.1:1468-4919 GCA_022842745.1 Pirellulales bacterium | reverse complement strand
CGACCACGCACCCTCCGCGTCCCAGGGCCGGAGCGTTGCCCCCCTTCGCCAAAGTCTCTACCAATCCAGGCGATCAAAGCTGCGCGGGTCGATCCTCCGCAGAAATTGCGTCGGCGACACCAAGGCCACCCCTGCCCACTCCGCCATCGCACCCCGGATGTTGAATCTATACCGGCCCAACCACACCTCCGTCCACTCGAATTCCCCCGGCAGCGGCCGCAGATGCCTCAATCCATAGTCCCTTCCCCCCACGCTCACCCTCCAGTCCGGCCCGACGCGAATGAGCGGTTGTGCGCCGGCACGTTTCCCCCCTCCCAGCCACACCGCTACAACCAGTCCCCAGGTCAAAACCAGCCGCCCCCCCGCCCGACCTCGCCCCGGCCCGATTCCACGTCGATTCTTCCTCGAACCTGCCATCGTCGCTCCCCCAAACCTCCCCGTCCCCCCGGTCTCTCCCGGTTCAATGCACTTTCGCGTACCACCGGCCACAATCTAACCAATAAACAATCGCTTCTAAACAGCCAGACCCTACAACCTGTCTACCGCCGATCCAGGGACGCTTTTTCCCAAGTCCAGCGGTCCAGGTGGGTTGTGAATTTAGGTCCTCCTTGCCGCTGGTAAGAATTGCCCTTTTCTTGGCGAAATTTCCGAGTAGTATTAAGGTCTAAGCACTCCTGCCCCAGCTTGGGTCGCGCGCGTCACGGCGACGGGGAGTGCGGGCTGGAAGGCGGAAAGGATGGCCGTTTTTCGGTTTTGCACCCGCCCGGCGCGTCTAGGATTCGCTCTTATGCGAGTCGGCGCTATCGGCAGGTACGCCGCTTGGACGCCTGGGATTTCGGGGTAAGACTTGCGATTCAGCGACTTTCGCAAGTCATCCAGACCGTCCCCCAGCGGCCCAGTTGTAACGCAAGCTGGTGGAACGCAAGCTGTTGTGAAACAAGCTGGCAATCGGCGGTGCTGAAACCTGGCTCCGCCGGCGTTTCGGCACAAGTTTGGCACTAGTCGCGGTTAAAGGTTCGCGGATCGGCAGTCGCAGACAGCGCTTGCCATCCGCCAGTTTTCGAGTTTTTCGAGGCTCCATCATGGATTTGGCGAAACTTCGCAACATCGGCATTTCGGCCCATATCGACTCCGGGAAGACCACCCTGAGCGAGCGGATCCTCTATTACGCCGGCCGCATCCACAAGATCAATGAAGTCAAAGGGGGCGGCGCAGGCGCCACCATGGACTACATGGATCTGGAGCGTGAAAAGGGGATCACCATCACCAGCGCCGCGACCAGCGTCTTCTGGGACGGTACCGATATCAATTTGATCGACACTCCGGGCCACGTCGACTTCACGGTCGAGGTCGAGCGCTCCTTGCGCGTGCTCGATGGCGCGATTCTCGTCCTCTGCGCGGTCGGCGGAGTCCAGTCGCAATCGATGACGGTCGACCGCCAGATGAAGCGGTACCACGTTCCTCGCCTGGCGTTTATCAACAAGATGGACCGCACCGGCGCCAACCCTTTCCGCGTCGTCGAAATGGTCCGCGACAAGCTGGACTGCGATGCGATCCTGATGCAAATCCCCATCGGCAAGGAAGACAACTTCGCCGGAGTGATCGACCTGATCACCATGAAAGCCTACTACTTCGACGGCGCCAACGGCGAAAAAGTCCGCGAGGAAGCGATTCCCCAAGAGTTGGCCGCCGACGCCGAAAAGTACCGCCATGCGATGCTCGAAGCGCTCGCCATGTACAGCGACGAAATGATGGAGCTGATGCTCTCCGAAGAGCCGGTCCCGGAAGATCTCATCCACACCGTCGTCAAGCAAGCCGCCCAGACCCAGGACATGACTCCGGTCTTCTTGGGCTCGGCCTATAAGAACAAAGGCGTGCAGAAGCTGCTCGATGCGATTGTCCGCTACCTGCCCAGCCCCCTGGAGCGGCAGATTACCGCCAAGGCACACGCCAACCCGGAAGAAAAAATCCCCCTCTCGCCCGATCCGACCAAGCCCCTCGTGGCGATGGCCTTCAAGGTCGTCGACGACCCCTACGGCCAGTTGACCTTCACCCGCATCTACCAGGGTACGGTCTCCAAGGGCGAAACTTATTTCAACCAGCGCACCGGCCAGAAGCAGCGCTTCAGCCGCATCGTGAAGATGCACGCCGACAAGCGGGAAGAAATCGATTCCGCCGAAGCCGGCGACATCGTCGCCATCATGGGGGTCGACGCCGCCAGCGGCGACACTTATTCCAACGAATCGAAGTACTGCACGCTCGAGAACATGTTCGTCCCCGAGCCGGTCATCAAAATGGCCATCAGCCCGGCCAACCGCGACGGCGCCGATCGCCTCAGCAAGGCCCTGCAACGCTTCAGCCGCGAAGATCCCACCTTCCGCGTCTTCAGCGACGAAGAGACGGGCGAGACCGTGATCGCCGGAATGGGCGAGTTGCACCTGGAGATTTACGTCGAGCGCATCCGCCGCGAGTACAAGGTCGATGTCGAGGTCGGCGCCCCCAAGGTCAGCTACCGCGAAGCCCCCACCGCCGCGGCCGAATACAACTTCAAGCACAAGAAGCAGACCGGCGGCTCCGGCCAGTACGCCCACATCGTCGGCAAGTTCGAGGTGCTCCCCGAGAGCACCGAGGAAAACCCCAACGACGGCATCTACGAGTTCAACAACAAGGTCGTCCAGGGACGCATTCCCAAGGAATACATCCCCTCCGTCGACAAGGGCTTCCAGTCCTCCCTCTCCAAGGGTCCGATCGCCGGATTCCCCATCGTTGGCGTCAAGTGCACGCTGGAAGACGGCTCCTACCACGATGTCGACAGCTCCGACATGGCCTTCCAGATCTGCGCCCGCAATTGCTTCCGCGAGACCTTCCTCAACGCCAAGCCGGTCCTTCTCGAACCGATCATGAAGCTTGAGATCGAGGTCCCCACCGCCTTCCAAGGCACCGTGGCAGGCGAGCTCACCAGCCGCCGGGGAATGATCCTTTCCACCGAGATGCAAGGCTCGACCGCCGTGATCGAAGGCGAAGTGCCGCTGGCCGAAACCTTCGGCTACTCCACCGACCTCCGCAGCATGACCCAGGGCCAGGGCACCTTCACGATGGAATTCGCCAAGTACGCCCGCGTCCCTTCCTCGATCCAACAAGAAATCATCGCCGAAAAGAAGAAACAACTGGTCGGCGCGAAGTAGACCGTTTATCGCGAAACCCACCGCCGAGTTCTGATCGCGGCCGCGATCGGTTTTTGGCAGCACACTCCGGCGCGGGACATCGACCAGGTGTCCCGCGCCGTTCTATTGCGCCACTGCCCGCTTACGCCACTGTCCGCTTGCGCCACTGTCCGCTTGTGCCCCAGTCCGCTCCCCCTCTCCGGCGCGCGGTCAATTGAGCTCGCTCGCCTCTTCCCAGTGCGCGATTAGCGCCTGCAAGGTTTCTTGCTGCTCCGCCAATTCCGCTT
>JALHPA010000312.1:0-1458 GCA_022842745.1 Pirellulales bacterium | reverse complement strand
AGACCGTTTATCGCGAAACCCACCGCCGAGTTCTGATCGCGGCCGCGATCGGTTTTTGGCAGCACACTCCGGCGCGGGACATCGACCAGGTGTCCCGCGCCGTTCTATTGCGCCACTGTCCGCTTGTGCCCCTGTCCGCTCCCCCTCACCGGCGCGCGGTCAATTAAGCTCGCTCGCCTCTTCCCAGTGCGCGATTAGCGCCTGCAAGGTTTCTTGCTGCTCCGCCAATTCCGCTTTGAGCGCCTTGGCTCGCTCCCCGTCCCGGTGGACCTCCCCCGTCGCCAACAGCTCGTTCAGCTCGACCACCCGCAACTCGCGCTTCGCGATCTCCCCCTCCAAATCCTCCACCTTCCGGTACGGAAACCTGCGTTTTCGCCGCGCCGCCGGTTTCTCTCCTCCGGACCCTTCGCCCCCGCCTCGCGGTTTCGTTTCCTTTCCACTCCCAGGTTGATTCGCCTCCCCGCTCGCGGGCGCGGTCGCCGGACCGGCCAAACCCCGCCCCGCCAAATGCTGATACGTATCGTAATTCCCCTCCAGCACGCGGAACCGGTGCGGCTCGACGACCAGCAAATGGTCCGCCACCCGATTCACGAAATACCGGTCGTGGCTCACGAACAGCACCGTCCCATCGAACGCGTTCAGCGACCGTTCCAAGGCGTCGCACGCCCACAGGTCCAGGTGATTCGTCGGCTCGTCCAGCACCAGCAGATTGGAATCGGTCCCCGCCAGCCGCGCGAGCGCCGCCCGGTTCCGCTCCCCCCCGCTCAGGCTCCCCACCGGCTGAAACACCACGTCCCCCGTCAGCCCAAACCGCGCCAACAAATCCCGCCGTTGCGGCTCCGTGAATTCCTTCCCCTCCGGACGAATCGCGTCCACCACCATCTCCCCATCGTCCAGATCCGCCAGCAACTGATCGAAGTACGCGATCTTGACCCCCGTCCCCAACTGCACCCGCCCCGCGTCCGCCGTCGCTCTCCCCACCAGGCACTTGAGCAATGTCGTTTTCCCCGTCCCGTTCGGCCCCAGGATCCCCCACCGCTCTCCCCGCTCGATTTGAAACGACAGATTGGCGAATAGCGGCCGGCTGTACGCTTTGGCCAGCCCCTCTGCCCGCAGCACGATGTCTCCGCAGCGCTTCGCCGCCGGAAATCCCATCACCGGCGCGGCGATCTCCCGCGGCGGATCGATCCTTTCGATCCGCGCCAGCTTTTTCTCCCGGTCCTTGGCCTGCGCCGATTTCTGGCCGGCAAAGTTGCGGCGGATGAACTCCTCGTTCTTGGCGATCTCGATCCGCTGCTTTTCATACGTCCGCCGCTGCACCTCCAGCCGTTCCCCCTTCTGCCGCCAATACGCGCTAAAATTCCCCGCGTACGAATCGATCGTCCCCCGGTACAGCTCCAGCGTCCGCTCGGTCACCCGATCCAAAAAGTAGCGATCGTGGCTCACGATGATCATCGC
>JALHPA010000311.1 GCA_022842745.1 Pirellulales bacterium | reverse complement strand
TCGCCGCCCAATCCTTGAACTTTCCCGTCCTCTCCGGCCACTCCGGACACTTCCTGGGAGGCGCTCTGGCAGGCATCCTGCTCGGACCCCCCCTCGGAATTCTGGCCATGACCTGTGTCGTATCCGTGCAAGCGTTGCTCTTCGCCGACGGCGGAATCTCCGCCCTCGGTGCGAATCTGGTCAATCTGGCGCTGATTGGCCCGCTCGTCGGCAGCGCTCTCTTCCACGCCGCCGCGCCGGCACTGGCCAAATTGCGCCTCCCCGCCGCCTCCTCAAACGGCTTTTCGGCCGGACTGGCTGGCGGCCTTGCTGTGCTTCTAGCGGCTGCATTGTGCGGTCTGGAGTTGGCCCTTTCCGCAAGCGCCCTCGATTCCCGGCTGCCGGCCATCCTGCTTGCGCATCTCCCGGTGGCCATCGCCGAAGCCTTCATCACCGGCGCCGCCGTCTTGCTAGTGGGACAATCAGCGGTGACGCCCGCGCCCGCCGCTCCAGCGGTTCAGAATCTTTCCCATTGGCTCGTAGCCGCCGCAGCAAGCATGGCCATCTTGCTCTCCCCTTGGGCCTCATCGCTGCCCGATGGCCTGGAAGCCGTGCTCGGCGACCAGCCAATGGCCGCATCGTCGCTCTGGCAAGCCCCCTTGGCGGGCATCCAACTGAACGGCCTGGAAATTAGCTGGCTCGCCACCGGCGTTGCCACATTGCTCGGCGCGGTCGGCGCCGGTTTGGCTGGTCTGGCCTGTGAAAACGGCCTGGCGTTTGCACGGACGGCCAAAGTTCCAGTGCGAAGGACCGACCAATCCTAGCCCGGTTCGCCGCTCGATCGACGATGCAATCTCCCCCAGTTGGCTTGGCCGAATGATCGAAGTCCACGACCTTCGCAAAGCCTACGGAGACAATGTCGCGGTAGACGGTGTGTCGTTCTCCGTAAACGCTGGCGAAACCTTTGGACTGCTCGGCCCCAACGGCGCGGGCAAAAGCACGACGATCCACATGCTGGTCGGTGGCTTGCGTGCGGATGGGGGACGAGTGGTGGTGGCCGGCCGGGAGGATCCGACCCGTTCGGCCTCACGGCAAAAAATCGGCATCGCCCCCCAGGCCAGTGCCTTGTACGACGATTTGACGGGTCGCGAAAACCTCCGTTTTTTTGCCCGCCTGTACCGTATTCGCGGCGCAAAATTACGCAATCGCGTCGCGTGGTCGCTGGACTTTGTGGGGCTCGCCGACCGGGCGGAAGACTATGTACGCACCTATTCCGGCGGCATGAAGCGCCGGCTGAATATCGCGGCCGCGGTCGTCGCCGATCCATCGGTCGTGCTGCTCGACGAACCGACCGTGGGTGTCGATCCGCAGTCGCGCAATCACATGTTCGCCAACATCGAGCAACTCAAGCAGGCCGGAAAAACGATCCTCTACACCACCCACTACATGGAGGAAGCCCAGCGCTTGTGCGATCGCGTGGCGATCATGGATCATGGGCGGATCCTACAGCTCGATACGGTCGACGGGCTGATCCAGCGATTCGGCGGCGCGTCAGTGGTGGAAGTGGAGCTGACGCCTGGCCACTCGGCCCCGTCGAGCCTGCGCGGCGCCCACAAGCTGAGCGTGGAAGAGACCAACGGTCAGGGCGCGTCGTTGCGCATTGACACGCGCGAACCGGATGACGCAATCGCGCAACTCGTGGCGGCTCATACGAGGTTCCGCTCGGTGCGAATCCATCGTCCCGATCTCGAATCCGTCTTCCTGAACCTGACCGGCCGGAGGCTGCGCGACTGATGGGCCCGGTTTTGTCAATCGCGATGAAGGACTTGCGACTGCTGTGGCGGGACAAGTTCGGCATGTTTTGGGTGCTCTTCTTTCCCTTGCTGATGGCTGTATTTTTCGGCAGCCTGTTCGGGGGCATCGCCCGCCGGTCGCCAATCAAAGTGGCCATCATCGATGAAGACCGATCGGAGGCTTCGCGCGAATTTGTGGCGATGCTGCAAAAAACCAACGCCGTCGACATTCAAACGCCGCAAACGGTGGGTGCGGAAGAGTCGCTAAAGGCCGGCGCGGCCGAGGGGTCCGTGTCGCTGGAACTAGCCTCCGATCTAGTTCGGAACAGTCGGATTGGAGCCTATATCCGAATCCTACCCGGTTTTGGTCAAAGCATCGGCTTTGTCCCGAATACGTCGCGGTTGGTCATCGGAATCGACCCATCCCGCCAGGTGGAAGCGGGCGTACTGCAGGGCGTGGTGATGGAAAGCACGTTTGCTCCACTGCGCGAAATGTTTTCCGACCCCGTCAAGGGCCACGAACGCATCGCCAAGACGAAAAAACAACTGGACGAGGCGGAAGACCTCGACATCGAACAAGTGAACGGGCTGAAGGGGTTTTTTCGATCGCTCGATCAGTTGATTACCGCCATGGCTGACGACGAACAAACGCGACAAGCGATGGCCCAGCAGGCAGGATCCGGCGGCGCCGCGGCCAACGATCAAGGATTGGCGATTTCGCTGGTCGGGGAAAACCAAAAATCGAACCGATCGTCGGTCGATATTCAGGTTCGCCCACGGGATACGAAATCTCATTTCCGCAATCGATTACTTGGGGTATTTTCGGCTGCGTGTCGGTCTTCGCGATTTCCCTCGTTCAAGAACGAACCCAGGGCACCTATCTGAGGCTGCGCGTCGCGCCGATCACCCGGCCCCAAATCCTCGCCGGCAAGGGCCTCGGATGTTTCCTGACTTGTTGCGGTCTGACGGCGATCCTCGTCCTGTTCGGCAAGGCGGTGTTTCAAATTCGCCTGCTCGATCCCTTGGGCTTGGCGCTCGCTACCGCGGCCTCGGCGGCGTGTTTCGTGGGGATCATGATGTTCGCTTCGGTCATGGGACGGACGGAGCGAGCCGTGGGAGGATCGGTGTGGGCTATCAACATGCCGCTAGCCATGCTGGGAGGGAGCATGATTCCGTTGGTAGCCATGCCCGATTGGATGCAGGTCGCCAGCAATGTCAGCCCCGTAAAATGGATGGTCCTGTCGCTGGAGGGAGCGATCTGGCGGGGGTTTTCGCTCGCGGAAATGGTCCAGCCGTGCCTGATTTTACTCGGCTTTGGCGCGGTCTTTTACCTCGTCGGGCTGTGGATCCTATTCCGTTACGATGCATAACCCCCAGACGATGCCTGATCGCGTTCGATTGATGCTGGCTTGCGAAGCCGACACCCATCGGTTGGGGCGGAGCTTGGCGGAATTTCTCCCGGCCGGAGCAGTGGTGGGCCTTACCGGAACGTTAGGTGCGGGAAAGACCCGCTTGGTGCAAGCAATTGCCGAAGGGGCCGGAATCGACCCCAGCACCGTCCTAAGCCCAACCTTTGTTCTCGTCCACGAATACCCGTTCCTCCTCAATGGCAACGGGAGCACGTTGTATCATCTGGACGCCTATCGCATTCGAGACGACGACGAGTTCTTGGCGCTTGGACCGGAGGAATTCTTCAACTCCGGCGGCTGGACGTTTGTCGAATGGGCGGACCGGGTTGCCGCCTGCTTGCCGACCGACCGACTCCATATTGACATGCTCGTGCGCGGGCCGGACGAACGCGAATGCATGATCTCTGCGCACGGAGACCTGCACCGACCTATCGTCGCCCAGATCGCAGCGCGATTCGCGGTCAACTTGACTGCCGATACCGGCGATTAAATTCACCGTCGCGACTGGCAGCAGAAACAGGATTTGGGGCTGCGTTCACTCGCCCAAAACCAGCCGCGCCGTGAGCGCAACCAGGCCCAGCAGCAAGATTGAAATCAACAGCACGCCTAGAAGTGCGTCTAACATGCTGTGATTTTGACGACCACTCACAGGTCATGCAAGGGCCATCCCCGCTCGGAAGCCAAGAGCGCTCAACGCCGGAATACGCAAGCAGGTTGGGGGTCGCCCAACTGAGTGCTCAGCGCCAACTCGGTGCTCAGCCCCAACTCGGCCGCCGTCGCTTGTATCAGCGGGTAAACCGCCGCAACAGCTCCTCAGGAACCGGCTGTTCAACAACCCGCCCGTAATCGTCGAGCGTCCGTCGCTGCCCAACGGCATGCCACGGACCAACATCCTTGAGCTCCGGCATGATCTCGATCAATTGCTCCACCAGCATTTGGATCATGCGACGCATCGAGTTGGACTCTGCCCGCTCCATCATCGCCGCGGCGGTTTTCATCAATTTTACCAGGCGGGCGCGCTCCATCACCGGGGCCGAGAGAGGCGCGTTGCTGTCGACGAGCAAATCCGCGATGGGAACTTCCAATACCTGCTGCCACGCATACAGCATGCTCAGAGGGAGATCCGTCGTTTCCAACTCCTGCCGGCGGACCGTTCGGATGTCGGTGCCCAACCGCCGGGCAATATTGCGATGCGACACGCCCTGTTGCTGCCGCACCACCGACAGACGGTGAAGGACCTGGGGAATTTCGACTGGGGTATCGTCGTCGATTTCCGATTCGTCAATTGTGTCAGTGTCGTCGGCGTCGGCGTCGACCTCCGCGCTTCTGGCGTCGGCCAAGTCGTTGGCGTTGCCATTATGCGTGGCTCTGCTAGCGACATGACTGCTGGCAGCGTTACCACGGGCAGAGGGATCGCTGGCAGCATGACCGTTGGCTGTATCACTGTGGTCAGCGCGGCCAGCGGTTGCTTCGTCGCTTGCGCGGTCCGCGACCATCCTTTCGCCAGGAACATCGCTCGCCTGGGGGTCGCCGTCCTGGGCCGCCGTATCGTGCGATGCGGCGTCGTCATTCGACGGGAATTCAATCGATCCTTCGATCGGTTCGTGGGCAACGCTTTCGGTCGGCAGAGAGACTGCTTTTCGAGGGAGCGAGCCGCCGGACCGCTCTCCCTCACGCGACAGTCCATTTCCCGGATCCAAAGGGGCACTCAATGGATCCCAATCCACGATGCTCATGGCAATAA
>JALHPA010000310.1 GCA_022842745.1 Pirellulales bacterium | reverse complement strand
CGACCGCAGCAGCGCTTGCCTCCCCCCTCGATTTCCCCCCCCCTCGCGCAAGCGATCGTTCCAGGGGACAAGGTAGCAATCGCTTTGGCCGCCGGCGTCCCCCAAGCGCCAGCCATTCTCGCCGCCACGATCGAATACCTGTCCGCCGCCGGGATTACCCCCTCCCAAATCACGATCGTTCTTCCCGCCCACGCCCCGTTCGCCGTCGATAAGGGCGACCTCCGCTTCGACTTCAACCCCGCGCCATCCCCCGCCGAAGAAGCCTCCTCCGACGGCCCAACCGCGGACGATATTCGCGAACTAACCCCAGAACGTCGCCCCCCATCGACCGCGGTGCGAGTCATTCATCACGATCCATCCTCTCCGGCCAGCCTTGAGTTTTTGGCCGCCGACGACCAAGGCGCTCCCCTCTATCTCAACCGCACCTTGCTCGACGCCGACTTCGTCATTCCCATCGGCGTCGCTCGGCCCGCTGCGCGCCGCGACCAGGCCCGCTTCGAGTCCTGCCTCTACCCAGCCTTCGCCGACGCCCAAGCCCAAGCTCGTTGGGGCGCCGCTCGGGAGGATGTTCCCCCCCCTTCCAGAAAAAAAAACCGCCAGCGCTCCCCTGCCAAAACCCATCCCCGCGCGCCCGCCGCCGCCGCTGTCCAAACCGAGCCTTGCGACTGGTCCGTGCAGGCTGAGCACATGGCCTGGCTGCTGGGCGCGGCGTTCGCCATCGAGGTCGTCCCCGCCGGCAACGGAGAGGCCCTCGCCATCTTGGCGGGCGCCGCCGAATCCGTCCGCCGCCAGTCGGTTGAAACGTATCGGCAAGCCTGGCCCACGCACGTCCCGGCCAAAGCCGAACTGGTCGTCGCGGCCCTGGACGGCGGACCCGACCAGCAAACCTGGGACAACGTGGCCCGTGCCTGGGCCGCCGCCGAACGGCTCGCCGCGACGGAAGGAGCGATCGTCATCTGCAGCGAATTGACCACGCCCGCCGGCGAGGCCTTGCAGCGGCAAGCATTGGCCGGCGACCATGCCGTCGCAACCGATTCCCTCCCAGAAACCAACTCCGTCGATTGGGCCGCCGCCGAGCAACTGTCCCGCTTTCCACGGCAGACCAAACTGTTTCTCCTCAGCCGCCTGAATCGCGAATCGGTGGAAGACTTGGGCCTGGCCCCGGTCGATTCCGCCGAAGAAGTGGCCCGGCTCATCCTCCGCAGCCGTTCCTGCATTATCCTTGCCGCGGCCCAGTACGCACTCCCTTCGATCGCCAGCGAGAACCCATAATGACCGGACCGGCGCACACAAACACTGGCAATGCGGGATACCAGGCCCTGACAACTTCCGCCGGGCTGGTCGACCTCACCGGCCGCACCCAACTCGAACTCATCGGTCCCGATCGCGCCTCCTTCCTGCACAATTTCTGCACCAATGCCGTCCGCAACCTGCCCCCCGGCGCAGGCACGGAAGCCTTCTTCACCGATGTCAAGGGACGGATCCTCGGCCACGGTTTCATCTTCAATGGCCCCCAGTCGCTGGTCATCGAGACCGTGTCCGACCAGGGACAAAAATTGGCCCAACATCTGGACCGTTACCTGATCCGCGAGCAAGTCGAAATTCACGATCGCAGCCAGGAGTGGTCGGAGATTCTCCTGGCTGGTCCCAAAGCCCCCGAGGTACTTATCGCGGCGGGACTGCAAGTCCCCTTCGCGCTCCTCGGGCATAGCTCCTCCGATGTGGACGGCACGATCGTCTCTATCCGCCGGGTCGATATCGCCGGTCCGGTCGGCTTCTTGCTGTCGCTCGACCGCGATCGCGCCCGCTGGTTTCAGGATCGATTGCTTGCCGCCGGAGCCTCCCTGGCTAGTGGCGACGACTTCAACGTGGTCCGCATCGAATCTGGCTTTCCCCTCTACGGTATTGAGATAACCGCCGACAACCTGCCGCAAGAAATCCACCGCGACCAGCGCACCATCAGCTTTACCAAGGGTTGTTATCTTGGCCAGGAAACGGTCGCCCGTCTCGACGCCCTGGGTCACGTCAACAAGCTGTTGAAGGGCGTTCGTTTTTCAACGAACACTCCGCCGCCCCCTGGCGCCAGCTTGCTACGCGAGGGTCACGCGGTAGGAACGGTCCTGTCGGCGGTGTTTTCGCCCCGTTTTTCCTCTGCGATCGCGCTGGCGATGGTTCGCCGCGGACATCATGAGGCGGGATCGCGGCTCGAATCGGATTTCGGCTCGGCGGAGGTCGTCGAACTGCCGTTTAGCTGAGCATGGAAAAAGTGGTAGTTGGCGCAGTTGCCGGGCTTGCCCCTTTCTTTCGCCCTTGCGATCGGCTATCACGAAGCTAACCATACGCTCGCAGATTCCCTCGAATTCGCTTGTCCCATTCGCCTGCCGGTCTCGCCATGCAAATCACCGTCACTCCAAGCGGCCAGGTTTACGTCGCGCGGCTGCAGGGAGTGCTCGACGAAGATAGCCAACCCCAGTTTCAAGAACTGTTGCATCCGCTCGTCGCGGAGGGGGGCAATCGGATTGTTGTGGATCTGACCGAGGTCCCACGGCTGACCTCCATGGGACTCGGCCAATTGGTCACACTGGTTGCCCGCGCCAATACCAAAGGCTCGACAGTGATTCTCGCCAGCCCGGTGGCTTTCGTCCGATCCGTACTTGCGGTCTCGCGACTCGACCAGTTCTTCGACCTTGCCGATTCGCTCGACGAGGCCCTCGCGCGCCTCGCGTAATGCGGCCCGATCTCTGACTTCCGCCTCTCTTGGCGTTCGACACAACGCACCGATTGCGGGCGCATTGCGCCTCTCGTCGGGCAGACTATTTTTCGGGCAACTGCCTGCCGCTTTGTTATGCAGATCGAGGTCTCAAGTCTAGATGTCCGCCCCGCCGTGCCCGCTCAGCGAAAAAAACTCTGCCGCCCAATCTTAACGAAAACCCGGCGATTGCTCGGGTTTTTTACCTACCTTGCCCCCACCCGAGATGTTTTGCGCGCCGTTTTGGTACGCCCGTTGCTATTCCCTCGTCGCAGAAAGGGCGGATGAATGGTTCAGCACGCGAAACGAGAACGAGCAAGGAAACGCGAGCCATGGATCGCCCCGGTCCAAACGACCCCAATTTTGACAAAGACCTCGAACGACGCATCGTAAGCTTCTTGGAAGCTCTCCATGTCCCCGGACTAAGGCACTTAGACGTTCAAGCCTCCTCGGGCGTGGTTACGCTCAGCGGACGAGTAATGACCTTTTACGAAAAACAACTCTGCAACGAATGCTGTCGCCGGGTCGCTGGCGTACTGCAAGTTGTCAATAGTGTCGAAGTGGTTGGAATACCCGCGGGGTCGGTCGGCGCCTGACCCGCAATTTGGAGACAATGGAAACAATCGCCCAACCCGCCTGAAACACGAAAATTAACCTTCGCGCGAACCAAAAGGGACATACAGCAGTCCAAGAATGCAACGGATGGCAACGCCGGACGCAACCAGCGTCTCCCGGCGCCCTCCTTAACAAACCACCATGCCCGGGGTTGCATTAGCGTCTGAAACGCTCCTCCCTCACTCCCCCGAGAGCGACCCCGGGCTTCTTACACTCGTTGAAACGGAATTGGAAAGAGACGGAGATCGAAACCGAAAACAGGACGAAACGGAGTTTGACGAGCCGAACGGGTCGGCGCCTGAGTACGCTCGGCACTGCTTCGCTCAGAACTGCCCTCCCGGCTCCCGAAGATCTCCGTCCATCGCCACGACCATGCCCGGGGTTGCAATAGCGTCTGAAACGCTCCTCCCTCACTCCCCCCGAGAGCGACCCCGGGCTTCTTATGTTGTCAGACTGGACCGGCTGCCCGAATGGAATCGGGCCGCCGACCGGCCTCTCCTCTGTCGGACCTAAATCGACGGACTGCCTCTGAAGGGCCAAACACCTCGTATCCTGGGCGAATCTGCGATAGCCCAGGCTCCGCTGAGCGTGTTTATCCATTACAGCTTGCACGTGACATGCAGACGCTGTCTCGGTCCAAAGAACGGTAAAAGAACCGTCCTCGACTGCGACGATACTTGCCGCGAAGCGATGGATATCGTAATATTACGATAGCCCACGGAATGCGGGATGCCAAATACCGACGTGTATTTTTACAGGGATGACGATGGCAGCGTGCCAGTTCTTGATTGGCTGTTGGATTTACGCAACCGAAACGAGCGGGCCTTCAAAAAGTGCTTCGGTCTCATCAAGCTTTTGAGCGACCTGGGTAACGAACTCCGACGGCCACAAGCAGATTTTTTGCGCGACGGGGTCTACGAACTTCGCGTAAGAGTTGGCCGCGTCAATTATCGGATGCTCTATGGATTCGTGGGCAGGAATGTAGCCATCCTGGCGGTGGGGCTAACAAAAGAAAAAGCCGTTCCAGATATCGAGATTGACCGGGCTGTCGAGAGAATCGGCAAATATAAGGCGAACCCGGCCCGGCACCGGCACGAATTCCAGGAATAACCAACCGATGGCTAAGACAAGCGACGCCGTAGAAATCTTGAAACGCAAAACCGGCATCGATCCCGAAACCGATCCCGAGATGCTCCAAATCTCGGACGGCCTCCGGGTCGCACAGATGATTTATGACGCGCGCACCGAAGCCGGACTCACCCAGCAAGAGCTTGCCAACGCGGTCGGTACCAGTCAAAGCGTCATCTCTCAGCTTGAAAGCGCTGAGTACACTGGACATTCCCTGTCGATGCTGCAGCGCATCGCCAAGGCTCTCAATCGCCGAGTTGTAGTTCACCTTGCCCCG
The DNA here is from genome assembly GCA_022842745.1 of Pirellulales bacterium. Taxonomy (GTDB): domain Bacteria; phylum Planctomycetota; class Planctomycetia; order Pirellulales; family JALHPA01; genus JALHPA01. Next base: position 164 of record JALHPA010000310.1, on the reverse strand, counting down.
CTGAACCAACCGCCGCTGTACCAGGCGACGAAGCCGGCGTGAACCGTGAACATTGCCCAAGTCGGATTAACGGTCCACCAACTTCCAGTTGGAAATGATCGTCTCGCACCCAGGGGTCAAGGCGCGAATCTTCTCCGCGATCGTGCTTTTTTCCGAAGCCGTCG
>JALHPA010000309.1:2210-4939 GCA_022842745.1 Pirellulales bacterium | reverse complement strand
AGACGCCGGAAGGAACGAACATCGGATTGATCTCCAGCTTGGGGATTTACGCCGGGGTGGATGAGTACGGTTTTCTCGTGACCCCGTACCGCAAGGTGCATAAGGGGAAGCTGACGGACGAGGTCGTGTGGCTGCGGGCGGACCAGGAGTCCGAGGCGTACCTGGCCCCGGCCGATGCTCCGGTGGTCAGCGGCCACTTGCAGGGGGAAAACATCGTCGCGCGGTACCGAGCCGACTTCGAGTTGGTGCCGGTCGATAAGGTGCAGTATATCGACGTGGCGCCGGCGCAAATGGTGGGCGTATCGGCGGGGCTAATTCCGTTTCTCGAGCACGACGACGCCAACCGGGCGTTGATGGGTTCGAATATGCAGCGGCAGGCGGTGCCGCTGCTGGTGACGGAGCCGCCGATCGTGGCCACCGGCATGGAGCGGGACGTGGCCCGGAACTCCGGCATGTTGGTGCGGGCGGCCAAGAAGGGGACGGTGACGTTTGTCGACGCCAGCCGGATCGAGATTGGCAGCGAGGTTTATCACCTGCGGAAGTTCGTGGGGCTGAACGAGCGGACCTGCCAGAACCAGAAGCCGATCGTGGAGGTGGGGCAGAAGGTCGAAAAGGGAGAGGTCATCGCCGACGGGGCGGCGACATACCACGGTGAACTGGCCCTGGGGCGAAACGTGCTCGTGGGTTTCATGGCCTGGGACGGTTTCAACTTCGAGGACGCGATCATCATCAGCGAGGAGCTGGTGCAGGACGATACGTACACTTCGATCCATATCGAGGAATTCGATATCGAGATTCGCGAGACGAAGCTGGGACGGGAGGAATTCACCCGCGATATTCCCAATGTCAGCGACAAGGCTTTGCGCAATTTGGACGAGGGGGGGATCGTCGCCATCGGCACGTATGTGCGGCCGGGGGACATTCTGGTGGGCAAGGTTTCGCCGAAGAGCAAAACCGAGTTGACCCCGGAAGAAAAGCTGCTGCACGCGATCTTCGGCCGGGCGGGCGAGGATGTGAAGAACGACTCGTTGGAGGTTCCGTCGGGAGTCGAGGGGATCGTCATCGATACGCAGAAATTCTCCCGCCGGATGAGTCTGAGCGAGGACGAGCGAAAGCTGTTCGAAAAACAACTTAAGGACGCGGAGTCGGCGGGCAACGCCAAAATCGCCGAGGTGTTTGGGGCGATGATCGGCGAGATGGAGGAGGTGCTTGGCCGCGGCTTGACGGACGAAGAGGGGACTCCGCTGGTACGCGACCAGGAGCACCGGTTCGTCGCGGAGAAGGCCGCGGTCTTCAAGCTGGACGCCCTCGATATTCGCAGCCCGCAGCGGAAAGCGGACATCGAGCGCACCTACAAGACCCACTGGCCGGCGGTGGAGGCGGCCATCGACGAGCGCGACCGGACGCTCAACAGCATGAAGCGTGGCGACGAGCTGCGCAGCGGCGTGCTGCAAATGGTGAAAGTGTACGTGGCGGCCAAGCGGGTGATTTCGGTGGGCGACAAGATGGCCGGCCGGCACGGGAACAAAGGCGTGATCGCCAAGATTTTGCCGAAGGAAGACATGCCGTTTCTGGCGGATGGCCGCCCGGTGCAGATCCTGCTCAACCCGCTGGGCGTTCCCAGCCGCATGAACGTGGGTCAGATTCTCGAGACCCACCTGGGCTGGGCGGGGGCGGTGCTGGGGTTCCAGGCGATCACTCCGGTGTTCGATGGGGCCAGCGAACAGGATATTTGGAACTGCTTCAACGAAGCAAAGTTGCCCAAGCACGGGAAGGCGCGGCTATTCGACGGCCGCTCCGGCGAACCGCTCGAGCAAGAAACGACCGTCGGCTACATCTACATGCTCAAGCTGCATCACCTGGTGGATGACAAGGTGCATGCCCGCAGCACTGGACCGTACTCCCTCATCACGCAGCAGCCGCTGGGCGGCAAGGCCCGGTTTGGCGGCCAGCGTTTCGGGGAGATGGAAGTGTGGGCGTTGGAAGCGTATGGCGCGGCGTACATCCTGCAAGAGTTGTTGACGGTGAAGAGCGACGACGTGGAAGGGCGGACGAAGATTTACGAGAGCATGGTCAAGGGGGAGAACACGCTGGAAGCGGGAACTCCGGCCAGTTTCGACGTGCTCACGAACGAGATTCGCGGGCTGGCTTTGAACATGCAATTGGAAAAACGGCGGATTTGACCCCCTGGAATTCGTCAGGCCGAACGGTCGGCGGGGTCGTGGATAAAGAAGCGCGATTGACCGGCAGGATGCCGTCCGCCCGCGGACGGAACGGTCAGGACAAGAGAGAAAAACCAGACATTCTCGCCGCGCGTGCGGCCGGACTGTCGCTTGATAGCTGTGTGTGATTCGCTGGGGTTGATGTACCTGCCGTTAGGTCCCAATGAGCGGCTGGGGCAATTTAGCAATATTGCGAACCTGACCACGCGGCGGCGAACCTCCCGGGAAATTTCCCACTTATTGGAGTCTACCTGTGAGCATCGGCGAAGCCTCTTACGATCGAATTAACGACTACACGTCGGTCAAGATTTCCTTGGCCCGTCCGCACGACATTCGTAGCTGGTCGTTTGGCGAGGTCAAAAAGCCAGAAACGATCAACTACCGCACCTACCGTCCGGAGAAGGACGGCCTGTTCTGCGAGCGCATTTTTGGCCCGGAAAAGGACTGGGAATGCGCCTGCGGCAAGTACCGCGGCATGAAGTACAAGGGGATGATCTGCGACCGCTG
>JALHPA010000309.1:0-2200 GCA_022842745.1 Pirellulales bacterium | reverse complement strand
GACCGCTGCGGCGTGAAGGTGACGCACAGCCGCGTCCGCCGCAAGCGGATGGGGCATATCGAGTTGGCGGCGCCGGTCGTGCATATCTGGTTTTTCAAGGCCATGCCGAGCCGGTTGGGCAACCTGCTGGACATGAAAACCACGAGCCTGGAGAAGGTGATTTACTTCCAGGATTACGTGGTGGTCGATCCGAAGGATACGCCGCTGAAAAAGCAGCAGTTGTTGACCGAGGAGGAATTTCGCAAGGCGCGAGAGGACTACGGCGACAAGTTCGAGGCCGACATGGGGGCCGAGGCGGTCCGCAAGCTGCTGATGGGCCTGGACCTGGTCACGCTTTCCAAGAATTTGCGCCAGGATTTGCACGACACCGGCTCGAAGCAAAAGAAAAAGGATCTGATCAACCGGCTGAAGATCGTGGAGAGCATCCGCGATAGCGACAACAAGCCCGAATGGATGGTGCTGGACGTGATTCCGGTCATTCCGCCGGACTTGCGCCCGCTGGTGCTGTTGGACAGCGGCAACTTCGCCACCAGCGACCTGAACGATCTGTATCGCCGAATCATCAACCGCAACAACCGCCTGAAAAAGCTCGTCGATCTCAACGCGCCCGAGGTGATCATTCGCAACGAGAAGCGGATGCTGCAGCAATCGGTCGACGCGCTGTTCGACAACAACCGCTGCAAGCGGCCGGTGTTGGGGAGCAGCAACCGCCCCCTCAAGTCGCTGACCGACATGATCAAGGGGAAGCAAGGCCGGTTCCGCGAGAATCTGCTCGGCAAACGGGTGGACTATTCCGCGCGGAGCGTGATTGTGGTGGGGCCGAACCTGCGGCTGCACCAGTGCGGTCTACCGAAGAAAATCGCCCTCGAGTTGTTCCAGCCGTTCATTATCCGCCGGCTCAAGGAGTTGGGGCACGCCGACACGATCAAGTCGGCCAAAAAGATGCTGGAGCGGAAAGACGAGGAAGTGTGGGATATTCTCGAAGAGGTGATTCGCAATCATCCGGTGCTCTTGAATCGCGCCCCGACGCTGCACCGCATGGGCATTCAGGCCTTTGAGCCGGTGCTAGTGGAAGGCAACGCGATCAAGCTCCACCCGCTGGTTTGCAAAGGCTTCAACGCCGACTTCGACGGCGACCAGATGGCGGTGCATGTGCCGCTGTCGATCGAGGCCCAGGTGGAAGCCCATACGCTGATGATGTCGACCAACAACATCTTCAGCCCTGCCAACGGAGCGCCGATCATCAGCCCGTCGCAGGACGTGGTGATGGGGTGCTATTACCTGACCATGTCCCTTTCAGGCCGCCGGGGCGAGGGGATGATCTTCTCCTCGATGGAAGAGGTGCAACTCGCCTACCAGCTCAAGGTGGTCGATACCCATGCCCGGATCAAAGTGAAGCTGCCCACCCACCGGCAGCTTAAGACCGACAATCCGGCGCAAGCCAAGCCGGGGGCGATTATCGATACCACGGTGGGGCGCGTGATCTTCAATGCCACGCTGCCGAACGGCATGTTGTTTTACAACATTCCGATGCGGTCCAGCGAGCTGGCCAAGGTCATTTCCGACTGCTATCAGGCGCTGGGCCGCCGGGCCACGATCGACCTGTTGGACGACATGAACCGGCTTGGGTTCCGCAACAGCACGAACAGCGGCCTGTCGTTCGCCACGGACGACCTGATTACCCCGGCGACGAAGGGGAAAATCATCGGCGAGGCCGAGAAAGAGGTGCTGAAGAAGAACAAGCTCTACCAGCGCGGGATCATCACCGACAACGAACGCTACAACCAGGTGTTGGACGCCTGGACGCACGCTCGCGAGCGGATTACCGCGGAGATGATGACGGAACTGGAGAACGACTATCGCACCGGCGGGTACGTGAACCCGATTTACCTGATGGCGCACTCCGGCGCCCGCGGCGGCGTCGAGCAAATCCGCCAGTTGGCCGGGATGCGCGGTTTGATGGCCAAGCCGTCGGGCAAGATCATCGAGACGCCGATCAAGGCGAACTTCCGCGAAGGGTTAACGGTGCTGGAGTACTTCAGCTCGACGCACGGGGCCCGCAAGGGGTTGGCCGATACAGCGTTGAAGACGGCGGACTCCGGTTATTTGACCCGGAAGCTGGCCGACGTGGCCCAGAATGTGGTCATTACTTCGCACGATTGCGGCACGACGCAGGGAATCACCAAGGGGGTGATTTACC
>JALHPA010000308.1 GCA_022842745.1 Pirellulales bacterium | reverse complement strand
AGGTGGCGTACCACCAGAAGTTTATTACGGCCGAACAACTGGCCGAGTTGGGGCGAGGAATCAAGAACGAATACGGCCAATACCTGTTGCAGCTTTTGAACCCCTAGCCAGCGGCGACGCTGGACAACTTGCACGCATGGAATTCCAACGAACCGAATTTTCCGGCTTGTTCATGATCGAACCGCGGGTGTTTGAGGATGCCCGCGGCTATTTCATGGAAACCTTCCACCAGGACCGCTTCGCGGCGGCGGGTCTGGCGGTGTCGTTCGTGCAGGACAACCACTCGCTCTCGAAGAAAAACGTGCTGCGGGGGCTGCACTATCAGGTGGGGCGGGTCCAGGGGAAACTGGTGCGGGCCGTGCGGGGGGAAATATACGACGTGGCGGTGGATTTGCGGCAGAGCGAGCCGACGTATGGGCGGACGTATGGCGTGCGGCTATCGGCGGAGAATCGGCGCCAGATTTACATTCCGCCGGGATTTGCGCATGGGTTTTGCGCGTTGACGGATGACGCGGAGGTGGTCTACAAGTGCACGGACGTGTATTCTCCGCCGGACGAGCGGACGATTCTCTGGAACGACCCGGAATTGGGGATCGAATGGCCGGTGACGGACCCGCTGCTGGCGGAAAAAGACCGCCGGGGCCTGGCGTTTTCGGCTGCGCCGAAGTTTAGCTAGGAACGTGGCGACGGGGGCCGGGGAGCGAGCCGCGACTTCGCGGGTTATGCGCAAGGGACCGGCCAGAAAAAGGGTGCCGGCGCGTATAAGGGGCCGGTCTGGGCAATCTGGCGAACCCGTGCGGGGCGTTCCTTCTTTGTTGGGTTTTGACGCCGCTACGGTCCGATTTCAACTTTCGAGGCCGCAGAGCCAAAGGATTCGGATCGCGCTTCCGGCGGAGGAGGCGGATGGTCCTTTGGGCTTGTCGCTTGGGAAATGCGCCGAGGGGTCGGCGGCGATCGAGGCCGGATCACGTAGCACAAGGGAAGCGGGTCATGATCAAACGGGCCATTCACCGTTGCTGGCTATCCGCCGCGTTGGGAGCTGGGATTTTGGCAGGGGACGGCTACGGGCAAGCCCCAGTCGTTGCGGCGCCTGCGCCTCCGATGACCTTGTGGAGGTTTTTGGGGATACCGCAAGGATTCAACAAGATCGCCGACGCGCGGATCAACCGGAACGGGAACCGGCCGGGGTTGGAGCGAAAACCGCCGCTGAAGGCGATCGCGGATCCGGCGAATTTGGCCTCGGACAATCCGGCGATCAAGGCGGCGGCGAAGATCAAAGAGCAGGAGGACATGGCGAAGCAGAAGATCAAGGCCATCAAGTACCTGGCCAAGGTCGGCTGCGGCTGCTACGACAAGGCGTTTGACGTGAAGGGGGCGCTGATCGAGGCGTTGGACGACTGCACGGAATTGGTGCGGTACGAGGCGGCGAAGGCGATCGGCGAGGCGGCCGCGAACCACTGCGAGGCGTGCAACAAGCAATGCTGCTGCGACGAGGAGCTGTCGACGAAGCTGGCGAAGGTGGCGTTTGAAAAGGACGATCAGTGCTGCTGGCTGGAGCCGTCGGAGCGGGTGCGCGCGGCGGCGAAAGAGGCGCTGTACGTGTGCTGCCCGAATCGGGGGGCGCCGCCGGAGCCGATCCCGGTCCCGGTGATCGAAGGGACGCGTGAAGGGGGGGGAGAGCAGCAGCGCGAGGGGGGCACGGGAGAGCGGGAAGGGGGGGGACTGCCGACGCCTCCGCCGGAAACGCCGGAGACGACTCCCTTGCCGCCGCCGCCGAGCGCGGCAGCCCCGTCGACGACCCGTAGCGCCAACTTTCTGAGTCCGAAGGCGGACCGGGCGGTGCGTCGGACGGCGCGACGGCAAGCGCCTTCTCCGCTTGCGACGGCGCTGCGACGACCGCTGGCCCCACCGGCGGCCGCGGCGACCGCCGAGGTGCAAGTGAGCGACGCGACGCCGCTTACGAAGCGGGCAGGGGAAGTGGCGATGTCGTCGCCTGCGGTGGCGTCGGCGAGCGACGCCGGGATGCCGGCCGCGAAGTCCTCTCGGCGGCACGCGGCGACTCTGGGCCATGCGCCGGCGCCGGTCGAGCAGGCGGAGGCTTCCCTTGAGATGGGAACCGCGACCGCAGCCGACACGGGAAGCGAGCTAGGGACGACGCTGAAGATTCGGGAGACCGGAAGGGCGTCGGTGGCGATTCTGGCGTCGGACGAGCAGGTGGTGGAGTCGAGCAAGCGGGATGCGGCCGCCATTGAGCAGCCCTCGAGTGTAATCTCGGTGAAGAAAGCAGCTCCGGCGACGGGAACGAAGACCGGATCGGGCCGGTTGTTTGCTCCGCCGAGCCTGCCCTCCTCGGCTTCGGCGGCGGCGATGGAGACGGGAAGGGTGGTGGAAGTCGACTTCCAAGCCCAGGTGGTGCGTTTCCAGGTCAGCGCGACAACGCCGGTGGCCAAGGGGACCTTGGTGAAGGTGTACCACAAGTTCATGCTGGGGGAGGAATGCGTCGGGGTGCTGGAAGTGGTGTCGTCGAAGCAGGGGGTGTCGGTGGCACGGCCCGTGGGGAACGTGAGCTTGAATAAGATCTCGCGCATGGACACGGTGATGTTCCCGGGGACGGGAACGGTGGGCGCTAGCGCTGCCCGGCCGCTGTCGAACACGGTGAGCATTCGGGAATAGGGAAACCGGCAGAACCGCGGCGGCGGAGTCGCCGGGGATGACCGTCACACAACATGCCGAGCCGGGCCGCGGGGAACACGCGGTCCGGCTCGGCTGTCTTTTTTGGCGGTTGCCGGGGCGCGCGGGCCGCTTCGCGCTTGCGGAAATTGTGTAAGAATATGGGGATGGAAAGCTGGCAAGGACAACTGCTGGTGGCGACTCCCAAGCTGGGGGATTCGAATTTCTTTCGCTCGGTCGTGCTGTTGATCCGGCACGGGGAAGAAGGGGCGCTGGGGCTGATTTTGAATCGCCCGTCGCCGCTGTCGTTCGCGGAAGTGTGGCGGAAGTTGATGGAGAGCGATTGCCCGTCGGCGGAGAAGTTGCTGGTGGGGGGGCCGTGCGCCGGTCCGCTGATGGCGTTGCACCGGGAGGCCGTGTGGAGCGACGCGGAGGTGCTGCCGGAAGTGTACTTTACGGCCGCGCCTTCCAATTTGACGCAGCTTGTCGAGCAGAACGTAGCGCCGATCCGGTTTTTTGGGGGGCACGCCGGCTGGGGGGCGGGGCAGTTGGAGGGAGAGGTGAGCTCCGGGGCGTGGTTTCTGGCGCCTGCGACGGCGGAGCACGTGTTTGGCGACACCGAGCGGATGTGGGAGGAGTTGGTCCACGCCCACCGCAGGCGGCCGTCGAGCGTGTATGAGGCGCTGGGGATCAAACACGTCCCGCCGGATCCGACTTGGAACTAGGCCTGACTAGGACCTAGGCAAGACTTGGAACGGACGGGTGGAGATCGCGGGTTAGAAGCGGCTGCCGCGTTGGGGGGCGCGTTGCCACTCGACGTTGAATTGCTTCTCAAGTTGGCGAATCCAGTCGACTTCGGCGGTGCGGATCTCGAATTCGGCGGCTTGCGCGTAGGGGCCGAAGCGCCGCATCTCTTCCATGAACTTGAATTCCAGGGCGGACAGCGAGGGGGTGGATTCCGCGACCTGAATGACGTAGGCGATGGTCTGCGGTTGATTGAAGGCGACACCGACCTGGCCGGGTTCGAGACCGAAGGCGGTGCGCATGAACTCCTCGCCAGCCATTTCGACGCCGGTGACTCGGCTGAGCTCGATCGGACGGCGCTGCTGGGAGAAGGAGAGATTGTTGGGATCGGTAAGCCAGCTAAAGGGTCCGATGGCGGCGACGGCGATGTTGGCCTGGTCTTTGAAGACCTCAGTCATGGGAAGCTTGGCGCGGCGGACCGACTCGGCGTATTTTTCGGCTTGTTCTTTGGCCAGTTGGCGGGCTTGGACGAGTTTCCAGGCCTCGAGGGCTTGTGCCTTGGCTTCGTCGAAGGTGGGGACGTAGCCGGGTTTGGCCTCGATCCGCCACCAGAGGTAGCGGGACGAGCCATCGGTCGCCTCGGAGGGGCGGTACGGCGGCAGGTTGGGCTGGAAGGCGGCGGTGAGCCAGAGCTGCTGGCTATTCATATCCAGCGAGTTGGCGATGTCCTGGTTGCGGATTTCAAGGGCGGAGACCAATTCGGTGTTGAGAACGCGGACGTGGTTGTCCTGGGCAAGGGCGGCGAGATCGAGCGGCTTGGGGGGGGCTTCGTTGGGATTGCGGGCCCGGTCGATTTCCCAGCGCTGCATGGTGTCTTGGTAGCGGCTCATCTCGGAGCGGAGCTTCGAGAAGGCTGCGTCGACTTGGGCCTGAACGCGCTGGGCGGCCAACTTGCGACGGATGGTCGGTTCGGCCACCTCGAAGGGTTGGTATTCGACCTTCGGAGAGGGAAGGTCTCCGGTCTTGGCCGGGTTTGTCGAAGGGGTCGCGGCCGGCTGGGCAGGGGGGGCGGGATCGGACTTGGACGCTGGATCGGCGGTTTTGGCCGCAGCGTCGGTGTCTTTGGCCGAGGCATCGGTATCGTTTGCCGGAGTATCAGTCTCTTTTGCCGGAGTATCAGTCTCTTTTGCCGGAGTATCAGTCTCTTTTACCGGAGTATCAGTCTCTTTTACCGGAGTATCAGTCTCTTTTACCGGAGTACCGGTGTCTTTGGCCGGCGTACCGGCTGCGGCGGGGGGGGGATCGGACGAAGGGGGGGGCTGGAAGGCGGCGAGCCGGAAGGGGCTGGAAGGAATGGCGCCGGCTTGGTTGGGGTTGGTTTGCGGTTCGGCCAGCTTATCGGAAGCGGGGGGCGAAGGGGCTGGAGTTTGGGGCTGGGGATCGGACGCTGGTCCGGAATCGGTGGGTTGTTTGGTATCGTTGGAGTCAGCCTTGGTCTCGTCAGCCTTGGTCTCGTCAGCCTTGGTTTCGTCA
>JALHPA010000307.1 GCA_022842745.1 Pirellulales bacterium | reverse complement strand
TTCTCGGGCACGAGACCTCCGTCGTAGGAATTGCGCCGGAGACGGTTGAGACGGAACTGCGGGCAGGCGAATGCAGCACGGCGCTCTTCGAATTGGTGCTCAAGAGCGACGTACCCGCGGAGGGCCCATCCAGCGCCGACCAGCGTGACGCGAATCACGAAATCGTGGCGGTCGTCGAAGCCACCTGGCGATCTCCCGGAGACGCCCAACTGCAGCACGCTCGTCAAACGGTCAGCCGTCTGCAAATCGCCCCCTCGTTTGGCGAATCGGCCTTTTCCCTGCAACAAGCCGCATTGGCCGCGGAGACGGCCGAGATTTTGCGGAACTCGTTCTTTGCTCCCCCCAACACGCACTCGCTCGTGGACGTCGCCAATCTCGCACGCGGCCTCAGCCCGCGGCTGAAGAGCCGGCCCTCGGTCGCCCAGCTAGTGCAGCTTATCGAAAGATGCCAGCGCTCGCGGGCAGGCAACTTGTAATCCCGCCTGCGATTTAGGCCGGCAACACCCTCTGCCCTGGCCTCGGGTTGTCCTATAATTAAAACAGGGCATTCAACACTCTCTTACGGCGCGAGCCGGAATCCGCCGATCGCTGCATGAGCATACCGACCGCCAGAGTGGGGCAGGCCGCGGCGGCGGCAGCCATCGTGGTTTCGCTCTGGACTTACGCTCGTTCGGCGCAGGTCCAGCGCGGTGCAGTGCGCTCCCAGCCCCCGCCAGCCGCAGATTCGCGCGCCAAAGGAAGTTCGCAAGACGATGCGGCCTTGGCCGAGCCTCACAAGCCGGTCGACAATCCGGCCGAGCAAGCGCGGCAGGCGTTTGCCGCTTACGCCGAACTTGCCCGAGGATTGGCAGTTGCTCAGCGCGCCGGAGCGAGCGATCAGGTCCCAGCTCTTAAGGCGAAGTGCGACGAGCTGCGACGAGTGGCGCTCTCGACCACCGAGCGGGCCTTTGCGATTGCCAATGAGTCGCTCGACACCACCCCCAGCGAAACCGTCGAGCTGCTCCAATATCAGCTTTGTTACCTGCACTGGGAGTTGGAAAACTACTTGCATTCCGCCGTTCTCGGCGGCCGCCTGGCGGCCAGTACGGGTGACCATCCGCAAGTTCGGCAAGGTGCGGCGATCGCGCTGGCGTCCTACCAGCGGATTCGGGAGCAGTTGCTCGCTCCAGACACCGCGGGCGGGGCGCCGGATACTAGCGAAGCGAGTGGAGATGCCCAAAAACGGCGAAGCGCCGAGGCCGCTGTGTGGTCCGAGAAGATTCGCCGCTTGGCCGAGGTGATCGCCGCCAAATGGCCCGACAGCGAGCATGCCGACGATGCGGTGGCGATCCTCGCCGGCCTGGCCCTGGAACGGGGCGACCTGGCAACAGCCCAGCGACGCCTCGAACAAGGCAAACCGAACACCCCTCGGCGCGCGAACGCGGAAGTCCGATTGGGGATCGCTCTGGCGCAAAAGTACCTGGCCTCCCAAGGAGATGCCTCTGGGCCGTCGACCAATCGCGCCTCATCCGTGCCCGGTGCGGCGCCCCCCGATCGCGCCCTGGCCCGTCAAGCGGAAGTGTCGATCACCAGGGGACTGACGGTTCTGACCAAGTTAAAGCAGTTCGACGCCAACGCAGCCCTCGGCGCATACATCCTCTGCCGGCTGATGGTCTCGGACAACCGTCCCAACGAAGCCTTGCCCTGGCTGGACGATGCCAAAACAGGCCTGGTCACTCTGGCAAAAGAACGTCATCCCGCGGTCGCCGCCGATTCGTTTTCCCAGGATATTTTCAAGCTGGCCCTCGCGACCTATATCGCCGCCGACCAACTCGAGCGAATACCTTCCACGATCGCGGCGTTTGAGGTGCGGTTTGGCGATCAGCCGTCGGGAAAGCTGCGCGCTCAGGAACTGTGCGTTGCACTGGGACTGGAATTGCTTCGCCGCCGCGAGGCCTTGTCCGCCGAAGGGAAGCGGATCGAAGCAGCCGCCGTCGAATCGATCCTGGTCGAAATCCTGAACCGGACCGACCCGCAGCAGGCAGCACAAGATTGGAACACGCTATGGTGGACGGGCGATACATTTTGCAAGCTTGGCGAGAGCCTACAGGACGCCTCTCCCTCCGCCCGCAAGAAGGCCCATCAGCATTTTGCCAAAGCGGCCCAGATCATGGCCGCCGCCATCGAGCGCGGGCAAAAGGAACCTGGCTTTGTCCCAACTCCTGAGAACCTCACGGCGGCCAAAATCCGATTGGCAAGAGCATTGCAGGGGACGGGCCGCCACGAACAGGCGATCAAGACGCTCGCCGAAGTGCTTGAGAAACGGCCCAATCTAGTCGATGCGCAGTTTTCGGCCGCCCAGGCGTTTCAGGACTATGCGGCCAGCCATCCGGATCGGGCCGGTTACTATCGCTTTGCAATTAAGGGAGGGGAAAAAGCGGAGTTCCGCGCAATTTGGGGCTGGGGCCGACTCTCCAAGGCCCTGCTCGCCGACGGCGCCCAACGCGGCCGCTTCTTCGAGGCCCGCTACAACCTGGCTTTGTGCCGGGCCAAGTGGGGCCAATCGGAAAGCGACCCGGCAAGACGGCAGACGCTTCTGAACGCCGCCAGGCAAGAGATTTGGAGCGTGTATAGCGTCGTCGATCAAGGCCTGGGCGGCGAGCCGTGGCGCGCCCGATACGAAGAGCTACTAAAATCAATCCAACGGTCGCTCAATCAACCCCCGGAGGGGCTGGCAGAGTTCGCCCGCCGTCTCGATCCCGCCCCTCGCAGCGCGACCGCTGCGAAATAGGTCCGAGCGATCCAACTTTCCGACCATCGAATCGAACTCTATCCCCGCCGATAACTCCCATGTTCGTCCGCGTAATTGGCCTGTTCGTTTTGCTCGCCACAGCGTCCGCATCTGCGTCGGGACAGTACATCGACCGGGTCCGAACCGTGACCGGCAGCCTGATCTCCGGCCGGATCCAAGCGATGACCGCCAACTCCGTCACCATCAGCACCAGTTCCAAGGAAACGGAAATACCCACCAACGAAATCGCCTGGATCGGATACCAGACCGAGCCGACCGAAGTGCTCGACGAGGTCCGCCTGGCGTTGCAGAAGGGAATGCACCGCGAGGTTCCCGAGTTGCTTGACAGGATCAAGCCAGACCAAGTCCGCCGCGACGAAGTCCGCGGTGAAATCGATTTCTACCGCCTTCTGGCCGCTGCTCGAGCAGCCGCCGAATCGGTCCGGCCGGACTCCGCCTCGCTGGCCGCGGCCGGCAAGCCGCTATTGGATTTCATCAAGTCCCAACCGGACAGCTACCACATTTACCAGGCGCAAGAAGCGGTGGGAGACCTCCTGGCCGCGAGCGATCGGTCCGAGCGGGCGGCAGCCTACTACGATGCTTTGGCCGCAGCCCCCTGGCCCGATTACAAAATCCGAGCCTTGTTGCTCAAGGGGCGTCTCGAACAGCAGCAGAATAAGCCGGATGCGGCGCTGCGGTGGTTCGACGCGGCCCTGGCCATCCCGGCGGAAACCAGGCTGGCCGAGTTCCAGGCCCAATTGGTGCGGGTCGCCAAGGCAAAGAGCCTGGCCGAAATGGCCAAACTGGCCGAGGCCCAAGCCTTGCTCGACAGCGTGATCGCCGGAAGCGAACCGTCCGACAAGGAGATCTTGGCCCGTGCATACGCCGCCCTCGGGGAGCTATTGCTCAAGAAGGGCAGCCGCAAAGAGGCCACGGAAGCATTTCTGCACGTCGATCTGCTGTACTCCGCGCACGCCGACTCTCACGCGCTGGCCTTGGCGCGACTCTCCCGGTTGTGGGCGGAAGAATGGAAACGTCCCGATCGGGCCAAAGCATCTGCGGAACTGCTCAAAAGCCGCTATCCGCACAGCAAGTGGAACAGCGGCTGACGGGCGGCTTGGCGTCGTTGGGCAGCGGGGAGCGACCACCGGCAGGCCAGACAACCGGCTTTCTCAAACATCCGACTCGCGACGGTCGCCGGCAAAAAACCAGCGATCCTCTGTTCCTCGACTCCTTCCAGCGCTTAAAATAATCGGAAGAGGCCAAGGCACCTGTTGGGATCGCCGGGGCGAGCGCGAAACTTTAGTTTCCGCGCCGCCGAGCAGAGGAGAGGGTCATGATGTCGCAACGGTATTTGGGTTGGGGGTCGGTACGCGCGGTGAGCCAGATCGGCGGTTCGCTAGTAGTCGTCGCCCTGCTGTTCTTGTCGCCCAGCAGTGCGGTTTTCAGCCAAGACTTTGGCGGAGGCCAGGGTCCGGCCGCGGCGAATCCGGCGCCTGCCGCGGCTGGGAGCGCCGCTTCGTCCGACAGCGGCGAAAAGATCAGCCAAAACCTGCTGGAATTCTACCTGCAGGCGTTGGGGTGGAAGTACACCATCTTGTTCATGATCATTTCGTTTAGTTTGGTGGCGCTGGTCGTGATGAACATGCTTGCGGCCCGGCGGGAGTCGCTGGTCCCCGCGACGCTAGTGCAAACCTTCGAACAGCATCTCAACGACAAGCGATTTCAAGAAGCCTACGAATTGGCCAAACGGGACGATTCGTTTCTGGGGCAGGTGCTGGCCGCGGGAATGGCCAAGCTGCAACAAGGATACGCCCCCGCCATCGAAGCGATGCAAGAGGTCGGCGAAGAGGAGACCATGAAAATCGAGCACCGCTTAAGTTACATCGGGTTGCTCGGGACAATCAGTCCCATGGTCGGCCTCCTGGGAACGGTGGACGGCATGGTCGAATCGTTCATGGTGATCGCCAACCAGGCCACGGCGCCTCCCCCCCAGGATTTGGCCAAGGGCATCTCCACCGCTCTCATTACAACGCTCGTGGGCCTGTGGCTGGCGATCCCGGCCATCGCGATTTTTGGCATTCTCAAGAACCGATTCCAGCGGATGTCGTTGGAAGTCGGGATCGTGGCCGAACAGTTGATGAGCCGGTTCCAGAACGTCGTGGCCAAGAAATAGCCGCGTGCCCGGACG
>JALHPA010000306.1 GCA_022842745.1 Pirellulales bacterium | reverse complement strand
GCAGGACTTGGAAAAAAGGTGTCAGGAACCGTTTCCGGCCGTTCGCAAAAATAAGGTTCCCGACACCTTTTTCGACGATGACGCTGTTGTACGCCGACCGCCGTTTTCAGGACCACAATACCGGGCAGCATCCGGAGCGCGCGTTGCGGCTCGTTCAGATCGAGCGGCAGTTGGAGCGGACGGGGCTGGATGCGCGCTGCACGCGGCCCGCGTGGCAACCAGCGACCGACGAGCGGCTGCTGCGGGTCCACCAGCCTGGATATCTGGCGGCGCTCAACCAATTCGAACAGGCCGGGGGGGGGCGGATCGAGGAGGACACGGTGGTCGGTCCCGGCTCGGTGGCGATCGCCCGGCTGGCGGCGGGGAGCGTGTGCGACGCGGCGGTGAGGGTCGTGCGAGGGGAAGACCGCAATGCGCTCTGTCTCGTTCGCCCTCCTGGGCACCATGCGCTGCCGGAGGGGGCGATGGGATTTTGCCTGTTCAACAATATCGCGGTAGGGGCACGGGCGGCGATTGAGGAAGCGGGGTTGGCGCGGGTGCTGATCGTGGACTGGGATGTACACCACGGCAACGGCACGCAGGACATGTTCTATGCCGATGGCCAGGTGGGGTTTTTGTCGATCCATCGCTGGCCATTTTACCCCGGCACGGGACGGGGAGACGAGACAGGGACCGGGAAGGGGCTGGGGATGACGCGCAACCTGCCGGTCGCCTTTGGCACGCGCCGCGAGGACTATCTGGCGGAGTTCCGAACCGCGCTCGAGTCGTTCGCGGAGCGAATTCGCCCGGAATTGGTTTTGATTAGTGCCGGATTCGATAGCCACCGGGACGATCCGATCGGCTCGCTGGGGCTGGAAACCGAGGACTTCATCGAGCTCACGCAGATGGTGCTGGATGTGGCCAAGGTCCACGCGGAAGGGCGCGTGGTGAGCGTATTGGAGGGGGGTTATAATCCCGCGATTTTAGCAGGCTGCGTCGAAGTCCACCTGCGGGAATTGTTGGGGGCCTCGGCCCCGGCGCAGACCGACGAGGAAGGTACGGGAAGTTCTTTCTAGCCCGATGAGGGCATGAAAGGGGTGTTCTGCCGGCCGAATTCCGTAGAGACGGGTGCGCGTGTGGCTCGAACACCGCGCGTAAAAAAGGCCGGACAGGAAGTAATCCCGTCCGGGCCTTTGCTAGCGTGCGGGCAAATACATTCGCCTTTTTATCGCCGTCCGCGGCGCATTCGCGCTATCTGCGTGGCTGCGAGTCCCAACAAAGCCCAAATGGCAATGCTGGCCGGCTCGGGAACTCCCTGGCCGCCCGACCCTGGTCCAACACGGGGGGCGATGTCATCGAGAGCGAACGCCAGAAACAGGCTATCGGAAACCGCGGTTGCAAACGTTCCGCCGCTGTAATCGACGATGATCAACTTGCCGTTGTTGTCGGCAGCGAAAATATGGCCGAGCCCGTCGACCGTTCCTTGATCAAAATTGATTCCTTGGCCTGCGAATGAAAGGGTCTCCAACAAAGCTCCCGCCGAACTGAAACGACTGATTTCATCATCGCCCATCGTGATGAAGCTGTCGGAGAATGGATCGTAGGCCATCCCGTGGGACGCAGGGAGCGGCGAACCGATGGACGCCGTGGTGATGCCGGTGGGAGTTTCTGGTCCGCCGGCGATCGTGGCGATGCCGACTACGCCGTTCCCGCCTGAAAACGACGAGGTGTACAAGGCTGTACCGACATTGGGACCCCCTGTGGCCCAAGCGATAGTATCAAGCTGGGTCTCGGTACCGCCCGTGGGCAACGCCACCGCAGTCGCGCCCAGCAATCCGCCCGATCCATTCAAGGTGATTGCGGTCGGCTGCCCAGGAATGCTGGCCGAGTACAGAACCTTCCCTTGAGGCGAAAGACTCAGATGGAAGGATGGAGTGGGCACGCCCAAAGTCGTAACCAAGGCGCCCGCCAAGGTCACTTCATGAACTCCAAAACCTTGGCCGCCGATGGCCAGATTTCCGTTGGGCAAGAACAGGATTCCATCGGCGCCGTTGACGCTGGCGATGGCCGTATTGTTGGAGATGGTCAGATTGCCCCCGACCCAACTGTAATCCACCTTGTGGACATTTTGACCCCCCGCGAACGTCGTGTAGTACAACGTCCCGTTGGTGTCGACGGCGGCGTATGCCGATGGCGCCGCGCAGGCAACCAACATGAACGCCGCCCAATGAATGGCCCTGTACATCGCCGATCCCTCCTCTAAGGTGTCAGTTCAAAACCGCCTCTATGGTCCCCCGATCCAGCGACGATTCTAAGATTGCCAGAAATTGAGTTGCAAGAAATTTCTCGAATATTACGGAAATGTAACATTCGGTGCTGACACTGGAATTCCTGGCAAACTGTTTCTCACGCAGCGCATGTTCTGGCCCGGCCAGGTTGCTTCCGTGCAAGAAGCTGGAACCGATGGCGTGGACAAGCGAGCTGCGGCTGGAGTCGCGCTACTCGCCTGGGCGGACGGCAAGGGCCGGCTCGACGTCCCTCCCCCGCTGCCGCAGCAGTTCAATGGCTGCGTGGTTTCGCGATTGGACCGCCGGCTGGGGGTAGATTCCGCCGGCGACGATCAGCGCCGCCATGGCGAGTACCACGGTCTTTTCGCGCGGTCCCAATCCAAGCTGGACGGACGAGACCAGCCGCGTCCCCGTGAACAACGTGAAATAGGCTTTGACCACCGCGATGCCATTGAGGGCCGCGACCACCACCACGGCGATCCCAATATGCGGATACGTTTCGACCGCGCCCTCCACGAGCAATTCATTGCCGACGAAACCAAACGTCCCGGGAAATCCCACGCTGGCCAACCCCGTCAGCAAAAAGAACGCCGCCATCAGCGGCTTGTGCTCGTAGATGCCGTGAAACCGGTCCAACGACAATCGACCGTGCCGGGACTCGATCGTCCGAAGCGTAAGCCCGAAGCCAGCAAGCGCGATTCCGATCGACAGCCAGACGCACAGCCCGCCCGTCAATCCGATGGCGTTGGCGGTATCCAAACCCACCAGAACCAGCGCCGAATTGCTGAGAAACAAATAGCAGAAAAACCGCCGGGCCTCGTGCTGGACCAGGGCCATGCCGGCCGCGTGTAGGGCGGAGACCAGCGCCATGATTCCGATGCCGTGCAGCACCCAGATGGGGGCCGTGGGAAGAACCAGCCGGACGGCGGCATAGGCGCCGGTGATCGGCGTCACAAACAAGAGGGCCGTCCCAAACGAGGCGTGTTCGAACAGGTCGGTCATCCAGCAGTGGAAGGGGGCAATTCCCGAGCGGATGAAGATCGCGGCCAGGAGGGGCGCAGCGACCCATCCGGCGCCGACGGTTTGCTCGTCTCCCAGAGAAACCAGCGCCCAACCTCCCACCAGCGTGATGACAAAGGCGGTCATATGGACGACGTATACCGTCGTTGGCTTGCGCCGCGCGCGAAGTTCAAGGTAGGGGGGCACAACGCCAGCCGCCAACAAGGCGACCACCCCCCACGGCGCCTTGCAGCACAAGGTGGCGACGACGATCGCTTCCGACGCGAGCGTCCAGCCGAACGAAAAACGGCGAATTTTCGTGCGCAGCGTCGCTACGGAGGTAAGCAGATACAGGACCGCGGCCATCGGGAGCAATGGCGCGCTGAGAGCGTCGATCGCCCAACCCTCGCCGCGACCGCCCGAGGTCAGCCACGCCTCCGTCGCCTGGGCGCTGCCCAAACGAACGAAGTCGATCCATGCCAAAAGCGTGCAGGCAAGCGTCAGGCCGCAAAACAACAGACTCCACTTGCGTGCCCGCTCCGGCACGGTCTGTCGTCCGCACCAGAACGCGCCGGCCAGGGGAACGGCCGCCGACAGGGTCAACCAAGGTCCATACAGCTCGTTCATGCTAGCTCGTCCTCGATTCCAGGGCGCAGCAGATCCGATTCGCGGGATTCGCCGCGCGAGAGCCAATCGGTCCAGCGGCGCTCCCAGGAATCAAACCGCCGGAAGACGCGCAGGAATGGCTCGCTGACGTACCGCGCCAGCCAGGCGTCAAGGTAGCCGCGCTCAAGCGCCATGCGATACAGCCGTGCGCGGGCGGACGCCGGCCAGAACCGCCAGAAATATCCCGCGTCGCGGGGAAGATGTCCGCCAATGGCGTTTTCGATCTGGCGGTAGTCCTGGAGCAAGGTGGGGGCTCGAAGAAACTGCAAGGTTCGCAGGCAGGCGTGGCCCAGCATGTGGGCCAAGGGAATCCAGCGCAGACCGAGGCCGATTTCGGCGACGATCAGCCCCACCTGGGTGAGCGATGCAAAGGACAGGGCGGATTTGATGTCGGTCTGGACGCGGGCCACGCAAGCGGCGACGGCGGCGGTCGAGAGGCCGAGCAACACCACGGCGGCGCCGAGCCAGGGGGTCGCTTCCAGCAGCGGTCCAACGCGCAGCAACAAGTAGGCCCCGAGGTGGACGGACAAGGCCCCGTAAAAAACGGCGCTCGAGGGGGTGGGGCCTTCCATGGCGCGGGGCAGCCAACCGGAGAATGGAATCAGGGCCGATTTTCCGGCGGCCGCGATCAACAACAGCAGCCCAACGGCCAGCGCCTGGCTGGCGGAGAGGGCCGCGGTCCCTTGGGGCCACGGGCCAGAGCCCAAGAGTTCGTCAAAATCTCCTTCGTGCAAGTGGTGGAGCACGACGGCGGCGATCAGCAGGGCCGCATCCGAGACGCGGTACACGATCCACACCCGCAAGCCGTTTCGGACCGGCGCGGGACGCTCGTGGAAAAACGCCACCAACATTGCCGACGACAGGCCAACCAATTCCCAGCCGGCGAACAAGGTTTCGATCGTGCCGGCCAATGCCGTCGTCACCATGCCGACGACAAACATGGCGTAAAGGAGGAAGAATCGATTGAATCCCGGCTCGCGATGGAGGTAGCGGCTGGCAAAACCACCAATCGTTCCGCACAACAAATAGCTGAGCACGA
>JALHPA010000305.1 GCA_022842745.1 Pirellulales bacterium | reverse complement strand
GATTGGAATTGAGGGCAGAGAACTCGAAGGTGGAAACCCGATCCTGGTCGTCAAAATCGGAGTTCGCCGAATGACTTGGATCAAGCCCGTTCAACGGAACTTGACCAGTGGGGTGGAGGGAACGTCCGATGGGGGGGCGGCCGAGTCCAAGTTGAACGTCGTGGCGCATGCCTGGCGAGGGGGGATTGGAATTCGGGGAATGGAAACGCCAGGGGGGGATGAAATCGTGTTCGGAGTTCGCGTTTGAATCGGACCAAAGGGATTCGACAAGGTCACTGTTGGGCTGAGCGGGAAGGGTGAAGAAATAGGTATGGGGGTCGGCAACCGCGAGGTCATGGAAGTGAGCGTTGGCGGCGATGGCCGAGGAGGATTGGCTATCTAGCGGTGGGGCAAGGGCGAATTGTTGATAACTGGGGATGGGAGGGGATGTCGCCGAGCGCATGGAGCGATTCTGGCCGGCGACCGGCACGAGAACGCAGAGGAAGGATAAGGCCAGGGGAACGGCGGCGAGCCAGCCGGACGGGGACCGAGACGGGTGACGGGACGCGTCGTTCTTCAACAACGGCCTGAGCCAAAGTCCCCCTTGGACAGCCAGGAGGATGAGGCCGCCGAGGAGGCAAAACCGAGCGAGGCGATCGGCGGAAGCGGCGCGGGCGGAGGCGGCCCGTTGGGTTGCTGGTTCGACTTGGGCGCGAATGCTGGGGAGATTGTCGGCGACGGCGGGGGGGACAAGGGGAGGGGATGCCGCCGCTCGGGTCGGGGGGCGGTTCCAGAAATCGCCATTCGAGTCATTGGCGTGGGGGTACCGAGTGTTGAAAGCAACGAGGGCGGGATCGGCGGCGCCTGCCTGCTCGCTCCAGGTGAGCACGGAGACGCCGAGCGTGGCTGGGGCGCGCGCGCCGGCCTCGTTGACGCATTGGAAGGCGAGTTCGACCTTGTCGCCGGGGGCGTAGTTCGGCTTCGCGCCGCGAAGTTGGACTTGAAGCGAGCGAGCCGCAGGATGCGGGAGGTCGGCGATGGCCAGCGGAACGGGCGAGGACGCCGCCGGGATACTCGTGCGGGAATTCGGAGGGGAACTCAGGGTCGCGAGGAGAGTATTGTCGGCGCCGGGGGCGCGACTCAGGGTGGAGGACGCCTGGGAGGGGGGGGCGTAGCCAAACAGGGCGATTTGTGTGGGCGCAAGCGCATTTGCAGGGGGAGAAAGCTCGATGGAGTTCTTCCCTCGATGCAATGTGACCGCCGATTGGCTGACTTGGACATTGCCCGCGTAGGCGGCGACGACCGCTGGGAGATTGTCTTGAGGGGAGGAAACTTCGAGTTGTAGGGGCTGGCCGATGGCGGGCTGGTGGAAACGCAGGTTGAAGGGTTGCGAGGGCTGAGGGAGGGACTCGTCGGCTGTAGCCGGCGGGGACGGGGAGGCATGCCAATAGGAGGCCCAAGCGGTGGGGGGAGGCTCGGCGCGGGCGAGCGCGAGACTGTTACCGGGGGGGAGTTCTGGCGGCAAAGCGACTTTGCCGAGGAGGACGCCGTTTTGAGAGACCGATTCGACCGAGGGATTGGCGACAATTTGCCCGCTGGGGTCGCGGATTTCGCAGCGGAGATCGAACGACGAGGCGGAGTTGGCGGGCGTGGGGTGGAGCGTGACCGAGCGGAAGTTGACGATTTCGCCGGGTTGGTAGTTGAGCTGGTCGGTGGCGACGATCGTTTCGGCAGGGGCTGGGGAAGCCGCGAGCGGCAGTTCGACCTGGCCCACGGCTTGCGCGCGGCGGGCGACGACACGGAGAGAGATGGGATCGCCGGCGGTCAATCCGGCGGGAGGAAGGACCTGGAAGCGGCCATTTGTATCGGCAACGCCGCGGCCGGTGGCGAGAGGGCGGCCACGGGGATCGCGAAACGTGTATTCGATTTCGGCAGGGAGGGGTTGATTGGAAGGGGAAGCAGCGAGAACGTCGAAGCGGCCGGGAGCGTTTTCCGTCAGGAGGGCCGGACCGGTCACCAGGAGGCGGACGAAGCGGTCCTCGGAAGCCACGCTAGGCGTGGTGCAGCGGTTGCCAAGCGTCAGACAGAGAAGCGCGGCCGCGGCCAATCCGGCGGCCCATTGCCAAGCCCGCGAAGTGGACGACGAGGTCGCATGGGGGTCGGCGAGATGGCCGGGCGAAGAATGGCCAAGTTCTGCTTGAGCGGATGGGTGCGCCAGGTCCGCCAGATCGGCTGGGGAGGGGGATGGGTAAGGGGAGGAGAGGCCGGCTTGGGTGTGGCCATTAAAGGCGGTTGGGACAAGCGGCTCGGCAGCCGATCGGTGGGAAGCGGAACGGGAGTCGGAATGGAGGGGCAGAAACGAGGAGGATGGTACGGAGACTTCGTCTAGTCGGCGAAGAGAGAGCGTGGGTTCTGAAAGCAGGGCCGCTTGGGCGATGGTATCGGCCAGGCGTTGGGTCGATTGGAAGTCAGCACGCCATTCCGGGTCGCGCGCGATAAGAGCGTGGAGGTCCGCAGCCTCGTTGGCGGGGAGCAGATCGTAGATCAACTCCAGCAGACGTTGTTGACGTTCGGAATTCATGGGGACTCGATCAACGCCGGTCGGAAGTTTCGACAACAGATGGACTTGTTAGGGATGGTGAACGGGTGAGGTCTTGCGTCTGTGCTAGGGAGCGAGCGAGCGGCGGAGCTTATCGAGGGCGAGGCGCATTCGGGTTTTGACGGTGCCGACGGGAATTTCCAAGGACAGGGCGATCTCCTCGTAAGTCATTCCTCCGTTTTGACGGAGGAGGAACACTTCTTGTTCTTCGATTCGCAGTTCGGCCAAAGCGCGCTTGAGAGCGGCTCGTTGTTCTTGTTGTTCCAGGCCGGCCCCGATTTGGCCATCGCGGGAGGGTAATGCCGCGCCCCCCTCGGAGAGTTCCTGCCGCCGCCGCCGCCAAGCGGTTCCACGGAGGTCACGTCCGGTGTTGAGCGCGATGCGAAAGATCCAAGCCTTGAGGTTCTCGACGGCGGTCAAGGAACCGCGATGTCGCCAGCACTTGATGAAGGTCTCTTGCAGCGCGTCGCGGGCGTCTTCGCGGTTTCCGACCAGGTAGAACAGGGCGCCTAGAAGCTCGTCCTGCCAGCGCGCAAAGGCCTCTTCGAGCGAGACGGCGACAAGCCGGTCGTCCGGATTCAGGCCGATCGGGGCTGGTAAGCTCGAGTTCATGCGGCTTCCAAGCAATATGACGGCGCAGGACGACCGTTGGTTTCCGCGAGAGGCCCCGGCAGGGCAAAATAATCGAATACCCGGGGGGCAGAGTGCGAAATTGGAGGGGAGCAAACGAGCCGATCGGTGGAAAATGCCCGTCCGAACAGGGGCAGAGTGACGGGCGGTCGACGAGATGTCAGTAGGGGTTTGAGGGGGCTAATTCCCAGGCTTGGACTTGCATGGCGATGGCCGGGCCGCCGACGGAGAAGAGGCGGACGCCGAGGCTATCGGAGCGGGCAGGGTAGACTCGCCGCATGACCGCCTGGCGGCCGTTGGCAAAGACCTCGACCACCGATTTGTCGACGAAGACGCGCAGGCGGAGGGGTTCGCCAGCGGCCAGGTCCAACGGGGCGGCCTCAATACTTTTGGGACCCTGGTCGAGGCTGGATTTTTGGGTGTCGATTTTGAGTTTCCGGTCCTGGGGATCGTAGTAGATCAATGTTTGCTCTTCGCCATCGGGGGAGCATCGAACTTTGAGGCCGAATTGGCGAGCCTTTGGCGCTTGGAGCGAGAGGGACAACTCCAGACTGTCGCCGCGGACATCATCGAGCGGTAGGTCGGAGTCCGAGGGGACTTGCAAATTGGCGTGGGACGCGCCTTTCGCGCGGAGGCGTTCGATTTCCGCCGGCGGTTCGATTCGCAGTTTACCGTCTTCGTCCAGGGAAAGGACGCGGGGCAAGCTGAGCGTTCCCGACCAGCCGGAGTCGGTGCGCATTTTGAATTGGGGAGCATCGAATATCCAGGCCCACATGATCCGGCGGCCGCGATTGTCCAAGAGACTTTCCGGGGCGAAGAACGAATTGTCGACCCAGCTCATTTGTTCGTGGGACGTGGGATGGAATTGCTCGTTCTTCCAATCTCCAAGGTAGTACCGAGCGCCTAGCCGATGGCTGATGCAGAGCAGCATGTGACGGTTGCCGAGTTGGAAAAAGTCCGCGCAGGAGACATCCTCGTGAATGGAGACGCCGGGGACCGTGTTGGCGAGGAAGTCGCCGACGTAGTTCCACTCGCCAGCGAGGGTTTTGCTTTTGGCGAGGCCGGGATGCTCGCCGCCGAAAATCGCATAGTAGGTTTCTCCTTCGCGCCAGCCGAAGGGATCCCAGGAGCGGTATTTGTCGTGGTGGGGGTCGCCGGGGCGGGTTTTGGGGGTGATGGGATTGGAGTCTAATTTTTTCCAGTCGTTCAGATCGTCATCGACGGCGACGGCGAAGGCGTTTCCTTGACCGACCTGGTGGTAGCACATCGTTGGGCGGCCATCGCCGTTGACGAAGCAATTGCCGCTGAACATGCCGTCGATCAGGCCGGTGGGGTGGTGCCGCCAATGGAAGAGATCGGAGCTGGAGACGTGGCCCCAGTTGTGGCCGCGGTGGTCCTGGAAGATGTAGAACAGGTGGTAGCGGCCTTTCCAATAAATTGCCCCGTTGGGGTCGAAAGGCATGGCGGTCCCTTCGGGGATGACGAAGTGGTAGCCGGGCCGATGGGGGTCGCGGAGGAGTTGTTCGCGGTACTCGCGAACGACGGCGGGAATGTTTCCGCTGGCGCGGGAGGGCTGTCGGGATTGAAGGGATTCGCGGGAAGCAAGCAGGAACGCGCCGGGTTTGTCGAGGAGCAACTGGCCGTTGAGGACGCGTGCCTGGTCGAAACTGGTGGTGGACGTGAAGGTTCCCATGCGATCGGCGAGGGATCCGTTTTCGAAATCCCACCAGGCGAGCGGGGCGGGATCCGAGGGTTGATTCGGCTTGAGCG
>JALHPA010000304.1 GCA_022842745.1 Pirellulales bacterium | reverse complement strand
GCTCTTCCGATCTCGCAAGATCCTTCCGACCTTGAGGACGAGCCAGCCCTGCTGGCCAAATATCAACAGGCCAAAGCCGCCGCCGAGGCCCACCCCTTAAGCGACAGCGCCAAGCGCGGCCGCGACCTGTTCTTCGGCAAAGCCAACTGCTCCGCCTGCCATGTCGGCGCCAACTTGACCGACGAGCTGTACCACAATTTGGGCGTCGGCATGGAGGCCGCGCAACCCGATCTCGGCCGTTTCACCGTCAGCAAGGAAGAGAAAGACAAGGGGGCCTTCAAGACCCCCACGATCCGCAACGTGGCTAAAACCCCCCCCTACATGCACGACGGCAGCCAGAAGACGCTCGAAGAAGTCGTCGAATGGTACAACAAGGGGGGCCACCCCAACCCCCACCTCAGCGACAAGATCAAGAAGCTGGATCTCACCGACCAGGAAAAACAGGATCTGGTGGCCTTCATGATGGCTTGCACCGGCGACTTCCCCCCGGTGGCCTCCGGCCGGCTTCCAGCCCGGTAGTCGCCAGGCGATCCGCTCGCTTCGTCAACGTTGCACACTTGCCGCCGCGCACGCCGATCTCAGAATCGGCAGCGGCGGCAAGATTCTTGGATCCGCTCCACCGGACTAGCCTGCCGCTTCGGCCGGTTCCGGCGCTCCCTGCGCATCGCCCTCGTCCGTCTTCCACCGCCGACCGGCAATCTGTGGCTCGAAATCCTCCCGCCCCGCCAGCCGCGCGATCTGCTTGAGCAGCTCCTTGGTCACCGCCGCCTGCACCCCGGCGTCCCGATCCCGTTCGTAATACGCCGACAAGTCGATCGGATCGCCAATTTTCAACCGCACCTTCGCCGGCGTGAAAAACGGCCGCAAGATTTGTCCCCCATACGGCACTCCCGACAAGTAGCAGGGTATCACCGGGACCCGCGCCCGGATCGCGATCATCGTCGCCCCCGGCCGGCCCGGCAGCAGCAGATCCTCCGTCGTATTGATTCGCCCTTCGGGAAACAGCCCCACCAGATCCCCCTGCGCCGCGCAACGGATCGCCAATTTTGTCGCCGCGATGTCCACCCCGCGTCGATTGACGGGAATCGCCCCCACCCGCCGAAACATCCAATGAAGCCACGGCGACTCCACGTACTCCCGCGCGATCATCCAATGCACCGGCCGGGGTATCAACGCCTGCACAAACAACGGGTCGATCGAACTGCGATGGTTCCCGATCAGAATCGCGCCGCACCCGGGCGGAAGCTGCACTCGACCCCGGACCTCCGTCCGCCACAGCACCCGCGTCAGCCAGTTGTTGAGAAAATACAGCCCCGCCAGGAACAACGTCAGGTTCATCCGCCGGACCGTGACCGCAATGCCGATCGCGGCGCCCAGCACCGCCCCACCCAGCGTCACCGCGGCAACAATCGTGGCGGAATCGACGTCATTCATGGTGCACTGTCGCGTAAGATCGGCCAGGCGAGAATCAAAGACTTGGATCGGCGCTCAAACACAAGCATAGCGTGCAACTAAAACTCCCTCGCCCCGCCGATTGAACCGTCAGACCTCGATCACATCCAAATCCTCGCCGATGCTCGTCGCCGGAAAAATCGCTCGGGCCGCCTCCAGCCCGACCGGATCGGCCGCGTCGGAAGCCGGGTTGATGTGGACCAATACCAGCCGTTTCACGCCCGCCCGCCGCGCTACTTCGGCCACCGGCGAAGCGCAGCTATGCCCCGTCAGTTTCGCTTGCTCCGCCTGGTCATCGGAAAAGTTGCACTCGTGCAGCAACAAGTCCACCCCGCGCACCTCCTCGCTGTACGCGGCGGAAGCGCTAGCCGTCGTATCGGTGACGTACGCCAGACTGGCCCCCTCCCAATCCAACCGGTATCCAATCGACCCTCCTGGATGGGCAAGCGCGAAATGCCGCATCCGCCCCCCTCCCGGCAAGCCCATCTCCCTCGACAACGGCCGGAATTCGCACGGCAGCCCCACCGGAAATATCTCCCCGCTCAGCAGGTGCTCGCGTATGGCGGCCAGCTTCCCGGACTCCCCGTGAACCGTCACCCGCTCCAGCCCCCCCTCTCGAACCGTATCCAGCAAATACGTCAGCCCCACCACGTGATCCAGGTGCGCATGGGAGAGATAAATGTCCAGATGCCGGGTCCGCAGCCGTTTCCCCACCCGGAACATTCCCGTTCCCGCATCCAACGCGATCCCCACCTCGGGCAGCAGGAAGCAGGCGGTATGCCGGCGCTCGTTGGGGTGGTATCCCGTCGTGCCCAAAAGATGGATCTGCATGGCGGCCGTCTGTCGATCAAAGTCTCTCGCTCATTTTGGGTTGGCGTCGAAAACGCCCATCCCAGCCACAAGCGCTACCGATAGCTTACCACACCAACGATCCGGCGAGCTCCGCATCGCGTGCGCGCCATCGCCTCCCGTCCGGTCGTGGCAGGTCTCAGCGCGGACGAAACAGCCGCTCCAGTTGCTTGTTAAGCTGCTCTTCCACCGCCCCTTGCGCGGCCGACCGCAACAACAGCCCCGCCAGTTCTTGCACCGCCCGGCCATCCACTCGCGGACTTGCCAGCGTCCCTCCCACCGGCACGGTGATCACCTGATTTTCCAGGTGCTTGAGCACCGGATCGTTCGCCACCCATTCGGCCCGGATCGGAATCTCCGCCGACAACCCCAGCGACTGGTCCACCCCCACCCAGCCCCGCGTCCGAACCATCACGTCGCCAATCGCCAGTTCCATTCCTTGATGGTGGACCTTTCCCTCCGCCATCCGGAAATCCACCTCCTGATCGGCCAGCCGCAGGAGCACCGGCTCGCGCGTAAATTCCGTCGGCGGCGCCTGCCGTCGAGTGATCGCCCGGATCTGCTGCGCCAACAGCACCAATTCCCGGGCCGCCGGACCGGGCGTAACTTCCAAGCGGTGGATCGTCAGACGTCCTCCCAACTCGGCCCGAGTCGCCTGCTCAAGCGGAACCCTCGCGCCGTTCAAATCGAGCGACAGAGTCCCTTGCGTCTGGGTCGCCTCGGCCACCGCCGGAGCGACGTATTTCAACCATCCCGCCGTCATCTCCGGCGTCACGTTCACGCGGTCGATCACCTTGCCCCGCTCTAGCAACAGCTCCATCGGCCCTGGCGTCAACAGCACCTGGGGCGAAAGCCGCACCCGCCCCTCCCCCACCTTTAAGTCGATCGGTTCGATCTTCGCTACCCCGCTGGCCAGCTCTCCGGCGATTTGCCCCGGACCCACCGGCATCCCAAACAACTCCCCCTTCCGCCACCCGACCCCGGCCCCCGCGCTGAGCGGTTTGATCCACGCCAAGGAATCCTGCGGAGTCGGAGCTGCCGAACCCCCAGCCGCGCCAGCCAGCGCGTGCAACGGTCCGCGCAGCCAGAAATCCCTTTGCTCTTCCCCTTCCAACCGCACCGCTTCGCCCAAATACGGTTTCAGCAAAGGAGACAATGCCTTCCAATCGAACGTTGCCTGCCCGGCGAAATCTAACTCCCGTTGATCGCTCCACCGTTTGATTTCCCCCCTCGCCGCCACTCGCAACGCCTCCGATTCGACCGACAATCGGGAGGCTTCCAGCCGATCCGCGGCCGGATCGTATTTTCCCTCCATCGCCATGCGCAGCACAGCCTCTCGCCACAGCGGAGTCCGCGCTACCGCGCGCGTTGCCGCCGGCCGTAGCGGTGGCAGCGACGCCAACGCGGAGCTTCGTACCTCCGCCGCTCCGCTCACTACCAATTCGTCGATCTTGGCCGTCGCCGCCGCGGCGGTCACTCGCCCATCCAGATTCAACTCCGCTTGCCCCCCCAGAAGTCCCGCCACTGTGAGCTGCGGCGGAGCGGCCGGATCGAACGTCCAGCGCTGCAACTTTTCCAGATTCGCCTGAAACGCCACTTTACCCAGAAAACCGAGCGATTGGGCGCTCGGCAGCGCAATCGAAGCCCTCTCGGTCTGCACCGACAGCGTGTGCGACAACACAACCGCTTTCGCCAACTCGATCCTCCGGCTCGCCGGATCGTACCGCCCGCTTGCCTCAAACTGCACTTCCGGCTCGTCGATGAACAGATCCGGTCCCCAAGCATGCAGTTTCAGCACCGCCCCCTTTAAGGATTGGATCTCCGTCCCCGCGGGCGCATACCGCACCGTGGCATACACGTTGGCGTTACCGCGCAGGTCGAATCCGTCTACGGGAGCAAACGGCGCCAATCGAGCCTGCCAGCGGGCCACGTCGCCGCTCGCGTGCAACAAGAGCGGCCAGGTTGCCTCCCCGTTCCCCGGTTCCGCCACCGGCTGGCTGATTTGCACGTCCACCGCGTCCCCGCCGCTCTGCTCCCCCCCCGCAAAACCTTTCAGCACTGCGGTTTCCAGCCGCGCGATCCTCTCCCCTCGCATCCGGCCGCTCGATTGCAACTCAGCCGACAGATTCTCCTCCCGCCAGACCTGTCCTCCCGGCGTTTTCACACGCAGTCCGCTCACCTGCGCCGCCGCCGTCAGCCGAAACGCTTCCTCGGCGTCACGCTTGAAGGTCAACCGCGCCTGCCCCTTTCCGGCCGGTGCAAACGCCGTCAAATCGACAATCTGCCCCACCTCCGCCGACAATCGATCGAGGTCGAACGTCCCCTCGGCGGCAAACTCGTCCAAATTGCCGTGGGCCTCCAGTTTCAGGAAGTCCGCCTCGCAGTGCAGCTTGTCGATGGACGGCCCAAGCTTTGTCTGCTTGACCACCGCGTCCACCCGCAATGGCGATTCCCAACGGACATCTTTCCCCGCCGTCCGCGCAGCCAGATCGGCGGTCTCTAGTTGCACCTCCCAATCGTGTCCGTCCGATGCTTCGCGGCTGATCGCGGAGAACTTCAGTTGCCCCGACTGAATCTGGCTGTCGCGTCGCAAATTCACCGCGGCCGGAGCGATTCGGGCCACCTCGGCCAGATCCACCGACCCCTGCGCGCGGAACGTCGCTCGCAGCAGTTCCAACGGC
>JALHPA010000303.1 GCA_022842745.1 Pirellulales bacterium | reverse complement strand
CGGTCGAGGACACCGGAATCGGCATCACGCCGGAGCAACTGGAGCGGCTGTTCAAACCCTTCTCGCAAGCCGATAGTTCCACGACCCGCCGTTTCGGGGGCACGGGGTTGGGCCTCACGATCAGCAAGCGACTGGCCGAAGTGCTCTCCGGCACAATCGCGGTCGATAGCCAACCGGGCCGCGGCAGCCGGTTTCACCTCACGATTCCGACCGGAGACCTGGACGGCGTCCCGTTCGTCGATCGACCGCTAGCGCCAGGCGGAACGGATTCCGCGGTTTCCCCCGCGAGCCAAGTGTCGCCCGCGCTCGATTGCCGGATTCTGCTCGCCGAGGATGGCCCGGACAATCAGCGGCTCATTTCGCTCTTTCTGCACAAGGCCGGCGCCTGTGTCGAGGTCGCCCCCAATGGCCAACTCGCCGTTGAAGCTGCCTGGACGGCCGTGCAACAGGGTTCCCCCTTCGCCTGCGTCCTGATGGACATGCAGATGCCGGTTTTGGACGGATATGACGCCGTGCGTGCCTTGCGGCAAGAGGGCTACCGCCGGCCGATCGTCGCGCTCACGGCCCACGCCATGCAAGGAGAGCGGGAAAAGTGCCTCGCTGCCGGCTGCGACGCCTACCTCACCAAGCCGATCCGTCGCGCCGACCTGCTCCATGCCGTGGCCCAGTTTACCTCCGGCCACGGCCAGCCGACCGCGATCGCCTCCTCGCCGGGCGCCTGACAACGAGCGTCTGGCAACGAGGGTCTGACAATGAGGGTCTGACAATCATTCGCGGCATCCAGACCGTACAGGCAGGAAAACCGCGACCGAACAGCGATGACCCCAGGCGCTTAATAGCTGCCAGTTCCGGCGCCACCAGGGTTTCCGCCGCCGCCGCTTACGCTGCCATAGCTCTTCGGCAGGCGCGGGCTGGGAATCGTTTGCGAATAGCGGCGCGTGACCGCGTCGGCGTATTCAGACGACCACCCCTCGCTCATCATGTCCGAGGCCAACACGCCGGGAAGCGCACCTTCCGGCACGTAACCCACGATCGCCTGCTGCACGGCATCGATCCGCGAAGCGGTGATGTCTTGCGAATCGCCCCGCTCGACGTAGAACGTCCGGAATTGCGGCGGCGAATTGGCCAGAATCGCCTTCACCCGCAGCTTGCCCGCCTGCGTAAGCTGGTTCGTGCCGTTTTCGAAGTGATGATCCCCGAGCAAATTCTGCCGCTGCCAACCCCGTTCGACCATCACCGAAACCGGTGCTCGCACGCTCGCCCGGTCCGGCTCGATGAACGGCTCTGGCCACTGATTATTGCGGTGCCAGGTCGTTTTCACGTCCCCCCAAAACCCGGTCCACCAATTGGCCCGAACCGGAAGGGCCGAGACCGACACCAGCGACAGTCCCAACAAACAAGTTGCAATCCGGACCATAGCGCACTCCACGAATACGT
The DNA here is from genome assembly GCA_022842745.1 of Pirellulales bacterium. Lineage (GTDB taxonomy): Bacteria > Planctomycetota > Planctomycetia > Pirellulales > JALHPA01 > JALHPA01. Next base: position 3,588 of record JALHPA010000303.1, on the reverse strand, counting down.
CGAGGGATTCCCCAAGCGCGTCCCCACCGCTGGAACGCGCGGCATCTCGCCGGCAGTCGAAATCCGACCGCCGACGGCCCTCTGTTGCTATCGGCCCGACAGGTCCGGCTCTCGCCCCGAATTTCGCCAGCGTGCGCTTCCCGCGATTACCGGCAAGGTTTCCTCCCCCATTCCTCCAATCCGCCCCCTTTCGCAACCCGTAAAGCCTACCCAACCGTTAACCTTTCTCATTCGGTGCTGCCCGTCGCTCCACCACCGCTTTCATTTTCGCCAGTCCCTTTTCAAAGTCCCCCCCCACCATCTTCTCGATGTTCATAAACAGGTTGAACGCCTTGCTCATAAAGCCATTCTTTCCCGTCATCGTCCAGGTGACGAGCGTTTGCTCCCCCTCCGGCTTGAACGTGAACATGGTGGCATGGGTCGCGGCCATCGGCTTGAGGAACTCCAGCTTGATCCCCACCTTCTCCCCCGGCGTACTCTCCTCGATCGTCATCCGCCCCTCCCCCACGTCGTCGTTTCCGGACCACGAATAGATCGCCCCTTTTCCCGACGGCGACCCCGCATACGTCGTCTTCATCTGCGGATCCCGCGTCGCCCACGGGGACCACGCCTCCCAGGCATGGAAGTCGTTCACCTGCTCGAATACCTCCGCCGCCGGCGCCGCGATCGTCGTCGACCGCTCGACCTTGAAATCAGCCGGCTGCAACAAAATCACCACCAGCAGAATCGCGACAATTGCGGCGATCCCGATCAAAATCTTCTTGGCCATGAGTTTGGCTCCTTTCAAGGTGCTAGGACGATTCAAATTTCGGCGGTCGATTCTCGGCGGTCGATTCTAGCAACCCCCGCAGCCGAAGTCGTGCATCTTTCTGCTCCCGCTCCGCGCTTCCCAAGTTATCGCTCCGCTGCCCGCCGCCCCTGTCGCTTGTCCGGCCCCCCTCGGCCCCACTAGACTGAGTTCTCTTGCTTACCCCGACCGCGGCGGCGATGGGCTTCCTATGTTCATTCGGATCTTTGCCGCCACTCTTGGGCTTGCCGCGGCCACCGCCGCCGCCGATTCCCCTCGCTATTCCGCCGGCTTCGCCGACGGCCACCGCGTCCTCGAAGGCCGCCTGACAAGCTGGCACGCCCAGGGCCAGCCGCGCCTGGACGATCGGCCCCTCTTCGATCCCGGCCGTCCCGCGCGCTGGGTCCGCCGCGCCGTTCCCCTTCCCCAGTCCGCGCCGCCGGCCTTTGTCGAATTCGTCGGCGGCGATTGCCTCCCCGGCCTCGTCGTTGGCGCTGGCGCCTCCGCCGATCTCGACTTGGGGGAACAGCCAATCCATTTGCTCGTCGAGCCGGATCGCGCCCTCGACTGGGGCGAAACCGACCGACCCCACGATGCCCCTCCCCCGCGCGGCACGGTCCGCGTCGCCGCCCGCTGGATCCGCCGCATCGTCTTCGCCCGCCGCGCCGCCGACGCTTACGTTCCCGGCACGCTCTTCTATCGCGACGGCCGGCAGCTCTCCTTCCGCGTCGCCCGCTTCGCCGGCCCATCCGTCACGCTCCTCACCGCCGACTCCCGCCGCGAAGTCCCCCTGGACGAAATCGCCGAGCTGCACCTGCCGGCCCAGGATTTCTGGCCCGCCTACTTCGAGCAACTGCTGCTCGTCTCGCCGCAGCTCACGGCCCGCATGATTCGAGTCCGCACGGCCCAGGGCCTGCAAGCCACTCTCTCCTACGACTGCCTCCGCCCCCTGCACCACGGCAATCCCAACGAAAGCGCAAGCTGGATCCAGGCCATCCAGCCCGCCTGGCTGCTCGATCCGATGTTCGTCCGCGTCGAACACGTTCAGGAGTGGCTCTTTTTCGCCCCCCACGAAGTTCCCCTCTCGGTCGTGGAACCCTCCTCCGTCACCGTCCGACCCCTGATCTGGAACGGTTCTGGACCCTCCTGCGACCGCAACTCCCTCGGCGATCCCCTCGAATGCGGTCAGGTCCGCTTCGGGTGGGGCATCGGCATCCAGGCCCATTCCGAACTCGCCTTCGACTTGCCGGATGGCGCGCGATTCTTCCGCACGCGGTTCGGCTTGGACCGCGCCGCGGGCGAGGGGGGCTGCGTCCGCGGCGCGATCTATCTGCACCAGGTCGCAGGCGCCCCGTTGTTTCAAACCGGCTATATCGTCGGCTCCAAGGATGCGCCCGATTCCGGCCCGCTCCCCCTCAAGCCTTCCACCGGCAAGCCCCTCCGCCTGATTTTGGTGGCCGACGCCGCCCACCGCGGCCGTCCCGCCGGCGCCGATCCCTTCGACATTCGCGATCTCGCCGATTGGCTCGAACCGTTGGTTGAACTGGACGCGGAATGGCTCAAGCGCGAGCTTCTCTCGCGCGCCCCCCAAGTCTGGCCCGGCCTGGCCAACTGGACCGTCGCCCCGTCCGACCTGGCTTCCCTCCAGCTTGCCCTCCATTTCCCAGCCGGCCATCCCACCGATGCCCGCGTCCGCCGCGAGCTCCGCCCCACCTCCCCCTTCCTCCCCCTCTCCCGCAGACTTGAGGTCGGTCCGCGGGACGCCTGGCTGCTGCTGTACGTCACCCGGGACCGCGATCCGCGCCATAGCCCCCCTTGCCGCGTTCAAGTCCGCCTCGACGGCAATGCCCTGGGCGACTTCGACGTCCCCGTCGCCCCCGAGCGCGGCGATCCCGCCCCCATTCCGATTTCCATTCGCCCCTACCGCGGCCGCCCGATCGCTGTCGAGGTCCTTCTCCAGCCCGATCAACCCAATTCGCTCGTCTCGTTCTCCTCCGTGCTCCTCGCCGAACATGCCCCGGGGTTAGCCGAACTGTTTGAAGACGAACTGCCCCCCACCCCCAACCAGCCCCTCCCAGCCGCGCTCGTCCCCCAACATTTTTCCGGCCGATTGGCCCTCGCCGCCGTTCCCGCCCGGCCCGCCGGCCCCCTCCCGTTGCCCCCTCTGGCCATCCGCGAACGCCCCCGCGCAGGCGAGTACCGCTACCTCCGCTTCGCCTGGAAAAAAATCCAAGGCCAGGAAATCGCCCTCGAACTCGCCGCCCATCTCGACCTGGGAGGAACGCCCGCGGGAAAGAACGATCTTGGCGCCCCACTTTCTGTGCGTTACCACGCCGGCCCCCCCCGCGCGGCCCAGAATCCCCGCCGGGAAATCCGCTTAGCCGACCAGAAACCGGACGAGTGGTCGGTCGCCACCCGCGACCTTTTCCAGGACCTGGGCGAAGTCCGCCTCTCCAGCCTGGCCCTCGAAGCGGTCGACGGACAATCGGCCCTTCTGGACTACGTGTACCTCGCCCGCGCCTTAAACGACTTCGACCGCACCCCCCGTCCCGATCCGAACGACGGCCCTGCCCCCGACCCCGCCAGTGCAAAAGCCCGCAACAATCGCCTCGCCCACACCGAGGATCCGAGCGAATACGGCGCGGTCGTCGCCCCGATTCTCGGTCCCTTCGCCATTCCCCGGGCCGACGAGGGGGTGGAGCGCCTGCGCGAGCTTGAAGGGCGTCAAAACGTGGCCCGTATTCAAGCGGTCGATCCCAACCGCGACCTGGTCCTAAAAGCGTTGGTCGATCTCCCCCCCA
>JALHPA010000302.1 GCA_022842745.1 Pirellulales bacterium | reverse complement strand
CTGAACCGCATGTTCGTCGCTGAGGGATTGGAGGATCTGTGCCCAGGTTGGCCGGATCGCATGGGACTTGAAGTCGTACGCTTGGGAAAGTACTCTTCGCAGTCGCCACCAGGAAGGGTATAGCCAGGCGAAGAACTTACCCTGCCAGGCGAGCGCCTGTTCGAGGGCCAGCCGCGTGTCTGCGGGGGTGAGCTTGCGACGCCACTTGCTGGTCAACTGCAGTGCGGCCGCAAGCCTTAGGTTGAATTGTTCGATTGCCTGCAATGCTCGGTTGAATTCGCGCCGCCGCTCGGTATTGGGATCGGTCAAGGACAGATTGCCGTGACGTGAGATCGGCTCCATTTGCCGCAAGTAATCGATGAGTTCTCCGGCACGTTCAAGCGAGTTCCACTGTTCGACGGGCAGACCGCAGGGGAGCAGCGAATTCGTCAGCCGCTGTAGACACTCCTCGGCTTGCTGGAGGGAAGCGCGGAGGATCTCGATCGGACGTGCCTGCCGTGCCAGTACCGGGTTGAGACGGCGCAGCGGATGGCGGGCCAGAATGCCGCTCGGTTCCAGGTCCCGAAGCGCCCCCTTCAACCGGGCCAACCGTTCGCGTTGCAAGCGCCAGTGGTTGTACGTGGGTAAACATTCGGATGACTCGGGGGACAATTCCGGTCGCGAAGGCGCCAGGCGAATGCAGCGGTCGAGTAATCGTCGCAACGGCAATCCAGCGATGGATGCCTCCGATTCCATGGCCTGCTCAAACTGTACCAACGGACGAAGGCTGTCATTCAACTGTCTGAGCAAAGCGGGTCGCGACGAGGCAAGCGACGTTTTTGGCGATTCCTCAGTAAACAACTCATAGGTCTGTTTCAGATCGAGGATGAAGTCTTTTTTGTCCGCCTGGGAGTCGTGGATGAGCGCACACAGGGCGCCCAGCCCGCATTGCTTGAGGCGAGCGAAGACCACGTCAATGGCCGCCCTTTTTTCGCAAACAAAAAGGACTCGTTGACCGCGAGCGATGAAGTCCGCTATCAGATTCGTGATGGTTTGACTCTTTCCCGTGCCGGGAGGGCCTTGGATGATGTAGGACTCGCCTCGGCGGGCTTCTGCGATCGCGGTCGCTTGCGTTGGATCGCACGGCACAACGTCAAATCGTTCATCGAGTTCTGGAACAGGGGGCAGATCCCGACCGATCGGCCTGGGCGCGAGGGAGAATACTGTATCGAAAGGGGGATTGGTGAGTTGCTGGCGGAGGATTGCTTCGTAGTCGCGCACGAGCGACATGCGCCGGTAGCGGAGGTTGGCCAAGGTGAGCGAGCAATAGTCGAAGTTCCAGAGGTAGGGGTTTTCTTCGGTTGCGTCGCGGAGTTGGTAGAAGGACCGCTCGCGTTCGGTTGCGGCGTCGTTGGACTGGGGGGCGGCGAACGATCTTGGTCGGGGCCGCTCCTCGACGATTTCGCGCAAATGGCTGCTTGGGGCGCGCACCAGCGCGGAGAAGAGCTTGATTCCCAGAGGATGGTAATTGATCGGCTCGTAGCTGTAGTCGAGGTTTAGAAAAGAGCGGATTCCGCGACCGGCAACTCGAGCGCTGCGCCGGTATTGGTCAAGACGGCGCTTGGCCCTTTCGTGGATCAAGTCGATTCGCGGTCGGTCGATTTTCGTCAGAGTGACGGCCGGCTCGCTGGCTTGGATTTTCGCGGACAGATACTCGAAGAGCGAGTCGAGAGACGTTTCCGCGAGGTCAATGGTCTCCGGCAGTTCGATGTTGTAGAGTTCCTTGAACTGGTGGCGGATGACCGGATTCAACTCGGCCTCGGTCGAAAGCGCCTCTAGAAAAAACGTGTCGCGAATGCCCTTGGTTTTCGTCAACTTGACCGGGATCAGCACGAGCGGCGAGAGGAAACGTTCGACGGGAGTTTCTTTGAGGTTCGTCCACGACAGGAAGCAGGCAACAAGTCGCAGTTGGGCGAAACCGAACTCTTGATGGTCGCGTCGGGCCTCGGCAAGGACGCGATCGAGTATCGACGGCAAATAGAGCGCTTCGGAAAAATTCAAGTGCTTGTTCAACGAGATTGGCTTGCAGCCAACAAGCTGCCGCTGCAGTTCGTTGTTCCAGACGAGAATCTGATCTTCCCGGATATTGAGGATGTCGAGGGTAAGCGGAATCGAAGCATGCGTGAGGTTGACGCTTTGTTGAGTCGGCCTGAAGTGCAGGAGGTTGTTGCGTCGCGAGACATCGAAGAGCCGTTCTTGGAGCTTCGACAAAATGACCTCGTGTCGCGTTCGCCGGTCGGGCGTCTGAAATCCAGGCATGCGCGCCAGATCGATCGCAAAGTCCACACGCTGTTCTCGGTAGTTTTCGAGCGCGTGCAACAGGGCCGCCAGATCCTGGGGCCGCTTGCGACGGTCGAGTTCCGTGAGCCGCAAAAGGGCCTGTGCAACGACCGGATGCAGTCGTGGATTGAGGGCGAACAGGTTTCGACGGTTGGCAACGAACTTCTCCAGTTCCGCGGGTTCGTTCAGGTTGAGCCCGCAGGACAGGCTGGCGAGGATCAGCCCGAGGCTGAACGCATCCGTGAGCGGATCGTGATGCTCCAATTCGTGCTCCCAGGATACGTAGCCGGGCAGATAAACCGGCCGGGCGAGGGTCACACCCCGGGAGCCGATGTCGGCGCGAACAACCTCTCCGATACCATCGTTGACCTCGATAGCGCGTCGGCTTTCGTCGACGACTTCGAGGAGCGTCTGCCCAGTCAACTCCAGGCGAGCAATGTCGGCATTCTTCAAGCGAGGGGGCTGCCTTTGCGCCTGTTCGAACCAAAGACGCACTCCGTCGACGCGCAGAGCGAGCGTACCTTCAAGCGGCGCGACCAGGCCCTGGCGATGTGCTTCGATCGCTTCCCGCAGCAGCGGCAAGAAACTCGCCAGCACGTCCTCCGTCGAGACGGCTTCGCCGATCAGCTTTTCGATGAGGAATTGCTCGAACGTCATGGCGCCGACGCGGCTGATTTATCCGCCTCCTGCAAGATCGCCAACTTCCGCTCGTCGACTTTGCCAAGTTGGTTTTTGCGCAATCGCAATTCTTGGCAGGCCAACCCGCAGAACCGCGGCTTGATTCCGATGATTTCCGCGACCTGAAGCGCTGCGGCCAACGGCGGGTCGTCGAGGTCGCGGTCGGCGGTGACGAAATCGAGTAAAACATAACAGAAATAGTTGCGAATCGAAGTTTCCTGCAAATGCATGTCTGTTGGGAGCTGGAGGTCGGTCAAGGAGTCGCTTGGCGGTGAATAATCATCAAAGTACAGTCGGGCGTGGGCGAGCACCGGATCGCTCTGGAACCATTTGTGCGACAGCAGGAGATCGATGACGCGGCGGGTCCAGTTGGCAACCACTTTTTGACCGAGAAGATCGAGTGCCTGCAAATCCGCGCCCGATTCGATCATGTCCGCAATAGTGTTGTTGCACTGAGGGTCGTTCTCGGACCAGAGCTTGATGGCTCGGGCACGAATGAATATCTCGGGATGGGTAATGCCCTCGGTTTTGGCGGGGCCGCGGGAAAAGATCTCGACCGCTTGGCGCAAGTAGCTTTCAGGTTCGATGTCCTTTACGCCCGTGTGAATCTTCACGAGCAGCGAGACAACCGCGTTAAGGTCTTGGGCCGCCAACAGCGACCCGCGGTCGCAAAAAATCTCGTTGTAGAGCTGCAACAGCCGCAAGCTGGCAAAGTGCGCTGGATGCGCCTGGGGGTCGTGGGTGAGTGCCATCAACAGGTCATGGGCAATCAGCAACTCGCCATTCCAAGCCTGCCAAAGCAAGAAATGGGAAAATTCGTGGCCAATGAGTCCGGTTAGTTCAATCGGGGTAAGGTGCGTTGTCAGCGAACCGTGAAGCACGAGATGAAGTTCGTCGGGCAGATACGCCAGGGAGGCGCCGAGGCCGGATGGGTCTTGGGCCTGGTAGATGGTGATAGGCGCTTGCAGTCCTAGTTGGCCCGCGACGTTATCGGCGGCTCGATAAAGCTCGGGCAGCGTGTCCCGTTCGATACGGTAGGTGGATTTGAGAAGCTCAAACTTCTGGTCTTCTCTCTGACTCGCGGGATGCCGCGAGGACGCAAACCAGCTCCACAGGTCCGGGTCCTCGCCTTTGAGGTGGTCGATCAGACGCGACTGATAGGGCAATAGGCCAAGCGGCGGAGAGGCGGCGGACAGTCCTGCTGTCATGGTGCGACTCAGAAGGAGAGGGACAAGAACAGCGGAACTCGCGCAACAACGACAGTGACGAGCATCGATGATGCTATGTTCGCGAGCAACGCGGCGGGATGCGCGCTGAGACGCCAGCGACAAGAAACGACCCCGATTTCCAACGAGGGGAATCTAGAGGGCGCTGCACCGGTCGCCCATTTTTCCGGTCGATCCGGCCGTGTTCGAGGCAACGTAGACACGCCTGCCCAACTCCTCGCTTGAATTCGTCCTCGCCGCAACCAGGGAATGGTCAGCAGCAGGTGCGACCGACTTGGCGGAGAGATTTCTGGAGACTCGGACCCAACACGCGGATTTTGCTGTTGATCCGCGAGCGGATCATGTGGCGAACAAGCCCCTTTCAAACATGGATTGCGGGACCGCCTTTGCCGAGCGGTCCACGGGAATGGGCGGCTGCTTACCTCTGGGCGGCGGTAACCGCTTGAACGGATGCCGGATAGTGACCGTTTTTCGAGTCGTCCGGCCGATTTGCCGTCGAGCTGGTGAGCAAAGGCCGGGCTTGACGCACGTCACAGCGGGCGAAGGGACTCGAACCCTCGACATCCAGCTTGGGAAGCTAGCGCTCTACCAACTGAGCTACGCCCGCGGGGTTTTACGGCTTTCAGGGGGGTGGGTCCCGGGTTCCGGGGTTGAACTCCCCGGGGAACGGCCGTGCGAACCAATCTTGATTCTATCGGGCGATTTCTTGGCTGCAATGCCGCTGGCGCGGGGCGATTTTTGGGGGGTGAGGAAGGCGCATTCAGTGGGGGAGCAAGGCCGAGAAGTGCGGCGGGGAGGGAAGTT
>JALHPA010000301.1 GCA_022842745.1 Pirellulales bacterium | reverse complement strand
GAATTGCTCGATCAATTTGCTCGCAGGCGTCCTCAACGTGTAACGGCCGCACATGAGAGGTAGTATCAGTTGTATGCCGGCCGCCGGCGCCGGTCCCGGCAACAGAAAAGTAGTTTTAGGTCACAAACAAATCCCATACGCCGCTTGGCCCCCCTGAGCGACCGTTGCCAAACATCCACTATATTACGCGGAAACCAAGGCGGCTCGCACTGTCCGTTGCCAGCCGCGAACGCACTCCTTCCTCCCCATGATGAACATCGCTCTCGGTTGCGACCACGCGGGATTTCCTTTGAAAGCCCGCATGGCCGCTGAAATTCAGCGGGCAGGGCATTTGGCCATCGACGTTGGCGCATTCGACGATCGCCCCTCCGATTATCCTGACTTTGCGCGATTGCTGGGCGAAAAAATCGTCACCGGCGAAGCCGCACGGGGTGTGCTGATCTGTGGCAGCGGCGTCGGCGCCTCGGTGGCCGCGAACAAAATCCCCGGCATTCGCGCCGCCCTCTGCCACGACACTTTTTCCGCGCGCCAAGGAGTCGAGGATGACGATCTGAATGTGCTGTGCCTGGGGGCGCGGGTCATCGGGTCGGAGTTGGCGGCCGAAATCGTCCAGGCGTTTCTCACCGCCCGTTTCTCCCACGCCGAGCGGCACGAGCGTCGGCTGGCAAAGACCCTGGCCATCGAGGCGGCCGCGCGGCAAGGGAAGTACGATCGGCCGTATGGCGAAAAATCCTGAGAGCTTCCGCGCGGCGATCGCAAATCCGGGGAGGCAATTGAAGCTCGACGAGTAAACCATTCCGAGCGGCCAATAAGGGCAACGCATTACCGCAACGTGCCCGAGTAAAACACCCGGCGGCCCTGTGCGGTATCCAAAAGCAGCGCCCCATCGGGAGCAATGCCGGCGCAAATCCCTTCGGCGATCTCGGGTCCGGATCGCAACCGCAGCAATTGCCCATGCTGCAGGCACAGTGCGTTGAACCGCGCGCCAAGCGCCGTCGAGGACAAGCTCAGCTCCCGCAATCGCCCCTCAAAACTGCGCAGAAAATCGATCAGTATATCGGTCCGGTCAAACGTGCGCCCCCCCAAATCGCGCAGCGTGGCCACGCTCCCTTGCAGCTCGGGGGGGGCGTCGGCGGCGCGGTTGTTGACGTTCAAGCCAATCCCCGCGGCGTGCCGACCGCCAGACAAGGAGTCCACCAAAATCCCGGCCAGCTTTTTTCCCCCCGAGTAGATGTCATTGGGCCAGTGCAACCCCATCGGCGCGGGCGCGATACGGTCTGCCAATGCATCAATCAGAGCCACCGCCGTCGCCAGCGATAGCTGCGGAAGCGGCCGAGCCGGCAGATCGAAATGGCTTGGCTCGAACAACAGGCTGAAGGCCAGGCCCCCCTCCCCGGTCCACCACCGGTTGTCCCCCCGGCCCCGCCCGCTGGTCTGCTCTTCGGCAAGGATCATCATCGGCAGCGGCAAGTCTGGCAGCGAAGCCAGTTCGCGCGCGCGGTCTTGTGTGGAGCCAATCGTCGGATGATGCTCGAACTCGCGAAGGAAGGTCTCTTCCAGTAAACGGGTGGAATGGATATCCATTTTCTGCACGAATCCGCGCTTGCCTCTGCCGTAGTCCTTGTCACCCATTGTCGGTCGGCAAGGCCGGGCCTGGCCTCCTCCAACGCGAGGTACCTTGTACAATGCCACCGATATCGTAACGCATGGGACCGCGAAACGGACGGTGGTAGCAGGGAAATTTGCTGGATGAGAATTGCGATTGTAGGATCAGGGGTCGCGGGATTGACGGCGGCCCACTTGCTGGCCCCCGAGCACGAGATCGTCGTCTACGAAGCAAACTCCTATCTAGGGGGGCACGTCCACACGATCGAAGTGGATCCGATGGACCCGGACCACCACGTTCCGCTGGCGATCGACACCGGATTCATCGTTTTCAACGAGCGAAATTACCCGTGTTTTATCCGCCTCTTGTCCCGGCTGGGGATCGCGACCCGCGACAGCGACATGAGCTTCAGCGTGCGCTGCGAATCGACCGGCTGGGAATATTGTGGCAGCTCGCTAGCCGGACTTTTCGCGCAAAAACGCAATCTGCTTCGGCTCGGCTTTTGGAGAATCCTCCGAGACGTCGCGCATTTCAACCGCCGGGCCGCGGAATGGCTCGCCGAGGGGGACAAACATGGCAGGAGGGGCGAGTTGACCTTGGGGGAATTCTTGCGGCAAGAGAGGTACTCCGCCGAGTTCCAGCAGTACTATCTCCTGCCGATGGGCGCCGCTATCTGGTCCACCCAGCCGCAGGATATCACGGCCTTTCCGGCGCGCCCCTTCCTGCGTTTTTTTCAGAATCACGGCTTGCTAGGCTTGTACGGCCGCCCGCAATGGAGAGTGGTCGCAGGCGGCTCCAAGCGGTACGTCGAGGCGCTCGTCCGGCCATTTCGCTCCAGCATCCGGCTCTCGACCCCCGTCGAACGGATCGTCCGGAGCGAGCAGCAGGTCGAGGTGCACTCCCTCCGGTCCGATGGCGCACGCCAAAGCGACCGCTACGACCACGTGATTCTAGCGGTGCATTCCGACCAGGCATTGCGTCTGCTGGCCGATCCGTCGCCGGCCGAGCGAGAGGTGCTGGGAGCCATTCCCTACCAGCGGAATGTCGCCGTTCTGCACACCGATCCCTCGCTCATGCCGCGGCGGAAACGCGCTTGGGCAAGCTGGAACTACCATCGCCTGGCGACCGACGCCCCAACCGTGGCAGTCACGTATTGGATGAACCGGCTACAATCGCTCGGCAGCTCCCGGCAATTCTTCGTTACCCTCAATCGGCAAGCCGACATTGCCCCCGCCCAGATCATCGGCACGTTCGTTTACCACCATCCGATCTTGAACGCCGGGGCCCACTCCGCCCAGCGGCGGCACGGCGAAATCAGCGGCCTGCGGCGGACGCACTACTGCGGCGCCTACTGGGGTAACGGTTTCCACGAAGATGGCGTGGTCAGCGCGATCGTGGCCTGCCGGGCACTCGGAGTCTCCGGCCTCGACCTGGCAAGCTCCCCATCCGCCAGCGAGGGCCCCCGACCCATGTTCTTCCCGTCGCGCGACCGTTCCGAGGAGCTGGCGGTACGTTAGCCGGAACGGTATGTCGGTCGAACTGCAAGAAAATCTGGGCCAAAGTCGGTGGGCAAGTTGCCTCTACCGCGGACGGGTGCGGCATAAGCGCTTCTCTCCTTTGCAGCATGGCTTCTGTTACCGGACGTTGATGCTGTACCTGGATCTGGACGAGTTGCCCACCCTCTTTTCGCAACGCTGGTTCTGGGGATACGAACAACGCAAGTGGGCCTCCTTTCGCAGGCGCGACCATTTTGGCGACCCCCAAACGCCGTTGCGGCAAGCGGTCGGCGATCTGGTCGAGTTGCGCACGGGCCAGCGTCCTCAGGGCCCCATCCGGCTGCTGACCCAATTGCGGTACTTGGGCTACTGCTTCAACCCGTTGAGCGTCTACTATTGCTTCGCACCTGGGGGGCAATGCTTGGATTGGCTGGTAGCCGAGGTTAGCAACACCCCCTGGGGAGAACGGCATTGCTACGTCCTTCCCGCGCACTCGAATGCCGCGCCGGCCAAACCGCCCCCAGACGCCGCCGCTCCACAAGGCCACAACCCCGGTAGCCCCCAAAGTGGCACGGTTGTGCGGCAGCGTTTCAGCAAGCAATTCCACGTTTCGCCGTTTATGCCGATGGAAATGACGTATCGCTGGCTCAGCAATATGCCAGCCAGCCGATTGGCCATCTCGATGCGCAACGAGCGCTGCGGCGAGACGGTCTTCGCAGCGTCCCTGACACTGCGGCGGCAGGAGATCACGGCCCAAGCGTTGGCCGGGGCCCTGCTGCGGCACCCCTCCGCGACGGCGGCGGTCACGGCCAAGATCTATTGGCAGGCATTGCGATTATGGCTCAAACGAGCGCCTTTTTTTCCTCATCCCACTTCCCTTTCCCCTTCCACTCCCGCCAGTACGGCGGGCTAACGATTGCATGAGCGTCGTCGAACATGGTATTCCGAAGTCGTCCCACAGTCCCCCGACCGCTCGCGGCCCGCGGGCAGCCTCCCCATCCGACCGCTGGCGTGCCCGCGTTTTCGAGCAGCTCCGCCTGGTGCAGGCGGGGCAAATCACCGTGGTCGACGGGGACGAGCAGTTTCGCTTTGGAGAGTCGACGGCGGCCGGCCACCTGCAAGCCGAAATCACCGTGTACGATCCCCGCTTTTATTCTGAAGTCGCGCTGGGTGGGAATCTGGCGGCCGGGGAGGCCTTTGTGCGCGGTTGGTGGACCTGCGACGACCTGACCGCCCTGGTCCGCATTTTCCTGCAAAATCTGGATGCCTCCTGGGCGCTCGATGAGGGCGCCTCGGCAGTGAAACAACTGGTTCGGCGGGCCTGGCAGTGGTGGCATCGAAACACCCGCGCCGGCAGCCGGGAGAACATCGCCGCCCATTACGATCTGGGCAACGAGTTGTTCCAACTGATGCTCGACGAAACGATGATGTACTCCTGTGCCATCTTCGACACAGCGGAAACCTCGCTGCGGGATGCCTCGACGGCCAAACTGGACCGCGTTTGCCGGCGTCTGGAGCTTGCGCCGCGCGATCACCTGCTGGAGATTGGAACCGGCTGGGGGGGGCTGGCGATCCATGCCGCCAGGAACTTCGGCTGTCGGGTGACCACGATCACCATTTCCCAGGAGCAATTCCTTTTTGCCCGCCAGCGGATCGCCGCGGCCGGCTTATCCGATCGCGTGACCGTCTGCCGCCAGGACTACCGCGACGTGACCGGCCAATTCGACAAACTGGTGTCGATTGAAATGCTGGAAGCGGTCGGCCACCGCTATTTCGACCAGTTTTTCGCCACCTGCGGGCGGGTGCTCCGGCCAGCTGGGCAGATGCTCCTACAAACGATAACCATTCCTGATCAGCGGTTCGCCGGATACACGAAAAGCGTGGACTTTATCCAGCGATATATCTTCCCCGGGGGCTGCCTGCCCA
>JALHPA010000300.1 GCA_022842745.1 Pirellulales bacterium | reverse complement strand
GCTGGACATGCCGCCGCGTGGTTACTAGTTTTCGCGCTCCTGCGAGGCTGGCAAACGGATCCCTCAGCCGCTATCGCTTGAATCGCGAACCGGCCGGTTCCGGAGTGACCGCCTGCAAATCGGGGGGCGACGACTCTTCTTGCAACGCCGGTTCGCCATTCTTCTTCTTCCGGATGCGTTGGCCCTCCGGATCGTACTCCCCGATTTCGACGACCTTGCCGTCGGCGCTCCAGCGGGTCCACTTTCCGGCTTGCGATCCTTGGACGTAGGCGCCCTCCATTTGCTTCTGGCCGTTTTCGTGCCACCAGGTGAATTTCCCAATTTGCTTTCCAGCTTCGTACTCGCCTTCCAGTTGTTTCTGGCCGTTGGCATACCACCACACGAACTTTCCGACAGGCGCGTCGCGCTCGAACTGTCCTTCCATGTTCTTTTGGCCGTTCTTATGCCACCACGTCCAGGCGCCGTGCCGCTGGTTGAGACCGTCTTTGCCGGTGACGGTGATTGCCGTCACGCCGTTCCACCAATCCCAATTGCTTTTCTTGATCTCGCGGGCAAACAGGGTCCAACCTTCGGCTCGCTTTTGGTTGGGTGCGTACCAGTCGGTCTGCACTGACAGGCGGCGGCCCTCGATGTACTTGTCGCGCTGGACGATCTTGGCTTCCGGTGAATAATCGACGACTTCGCCGTCGATCTCGCCGTCGCGGTAGGCAATCTCGCGCCGAATGCGGCCATTGGGGTAGTACCAAACGCTGCGGCCGTGCGGCTGGCCGTTGGCGAACTCCCATTCGCTGCACTTGCGATTCTTCGCGTCGAAGATCCGCCACTGTCCGTGCAGTTGGTCGTCTTGAAACGTCACTTCGGCCGCGAACGGCGGTTGGAAGTCCTTGTACATTGGGCCGGCGAACATTGCGCCCTCACCGGCGGCGTACCAGCGCTGCCATTTCCCTTGGCGCTGGCCCTCGCGATATTCGCCTCCCCCCATCATTCGCCCCTTTTCGTCGAACTGCGTCCACAGGCCGTGGTTGACGTAGTTGCCTTCGCCATCCTGAGTCACGTGGCGCTCGACCTTGACGGCCGTGCTGGGATACCGCTCCCGAATGACCTCGACTTCCGCCGTTTTGGCTTCCGTGGAGACCGGTTCGTCAGTTGTGGACTGGCCGTCGCCGCTGGCGTGTTCGCTTGGAGTTTCGTCCGTGGCAGAGACGGCGGGCGTCGGTTCCGTTTTGACGTCGGCCGATTCGTCTTCCAACGGCGCAGGGGGGGCAGGTTGCGGTTGCTCGTCCGAAGGCGAGCCGCTGGCATCCGCGGCGGGCGCCGGCTCTCCGCTCGGCGACTCGTCGCTCGGCGCGGGAGTCTCGCCGCCGCCCGACGGTGCGCCGGAGTCCTCCGCAGGGGGGGCGGATTCCCCTTCGCTTGCCGATGTCCCTTCCGAACCGGATTCTTCCGTTTTCGGGGACTCGACGGCTGGGACCGGTTCCTCGCCGGAAACGTCCTCGGCGCGTAGATGGGAACCGCCGAATGCCAAGGTCAGGCCGGATGCGGCCAATACCAAATGTCGCAGGTGCTTGAGAGTCATCATCCTTGATTCCTCCGCGGGCGGGGAACGAGCGTGAAATTTTGTGGGGAGACGGGGTGCGCGGAGCAGGCCTTATCCATCTGGCCCGTCGCAGTCAGATCGAGCGGCTCGCACTTGGTGCGAATCACGGTCTCGCGAACCCATCGGACATTGTTGGCTTATCGGTCAAAGCCAGGACGCTTCTGCGAGATTTCGCGACTCTTGTGGCGAATGTCCCGACCCTCATCGCCCGAAACCATGCTAGCACCATAAGGTCCGCAAGATGTTGGGACTTTGCGGTCGGAAGTGTTAGTTGCCGCGCCGCTAGCTTTCATCCGGCCGGAGGATGGGCCGCTTCCACGCCCCAGCCGGACGGGCGCCGCCGCGATACGAGGATTCTAATCGCGGTTCACTTGCCGCTTTCGCGCAAGCGTGGGTCGGTCGCTTCTTGCAGCCCCTCTCCAATCAGGTTGTACGCCAAGACCGCTAGAAAGATGGCCGCGCCCGGGAACACAATAAGCCACCACATCTCCAGGCTTCTGCGGCCGGCGCTTAAGAGTACGCCCCACCGCGGGTCGGTGGGAGAAGCGCCTACCCCGAGGAAGCTCAAGGCGCTTTCAGTCAGAATGGCGCCGGCAATGCCAAACGTAATCGGCACCAGCACCGGGGCCAGCGCGTTGGGAAGGATATGGCGAAACATAATTCGCAACGGTCCGGCGCCCAAGGCCCGCGCCGCCGCCACGAACTCACTCGATCGGAGTTTGAGAAACTCCGCCCGCGTGAGCCGCGCAATGCTTGGCCAGCCCGTCGCCCCCAGCACGGCCATCACGTGCCAGATGGTGGGCTTCTCGAGCACCGCGATCAAGGCCAGGATCAAGACCAGGGCCGGTACACATAGCACGACTTCGATCGCGCGGCTCACAATCATATCCAGCCAACCCCCGGCGTACCCGGCGATCGCGCCGAGCGGAATTCCGATCGAGGCGGCGATGCCCATCGAGACAAACCCCACCAACAGCGCGATCGTCGTTCCATGCACCATCTGGGCGAATACGTCCAACCCCTCCTGGTTGGTGCCAAACCAATTGAACCGGTTCGGGGCCGCCCCCACCTCATTGGCCGGTTGGCCGGGCCATTCTTTCTCTTCCGTCCGCCGATTTGGATCCTGATATATGAGTGGCCACACCGCCCAGCTTTCCGGATCTTTTTGTTTAAACTTTTCCGGCGTGTACCGTTTGCGAAACCGGTCCTTGAGAAAAATCGAGTTTTCCCACCGCGGGTTGAAATATCCCAGGGCGGGAAAATACAGATTCCCCTTGTACTTGCAGACGATCGGCTTGGTCCCCACGATCGCCGGCGCAAAAGCCGCGACCAGGGCCAAAAAACCCACGAAACCAAGTGCAAGCATCGCCAACTTGCGGCGCCGAAATCGCCGCCAAGCCTCGCTCCAGAACCCTCGCGAGCGATCCTTGACCTCGCGCCCAGGCAATGGCGCGGTCGGCGCGGGGGACTCGGAGTCAGGCGGCGCGGCGGGCGAAGTGCTCATCAAGTCGGTTGACCGTGCGGAAAGTCAATAATCAACGGGAAGCCCCTAAACATAGGCGACGCGGGGATCCACCACGGCGTACAGCACGTCCGCCAGCAATTGCCCCAACAGGGTCATGATCGAAAACATCAGCGTCAGCCCCATAATGACCGGATAGTCCCGAGTGGCGATCGACTGGAAGAGCAGGCTCCCCATGCCCGGCCAAGAGAAGATTTGCTCCAGGATCACCGCTCCGCTCAACAGCGACGGCAAAGTAAGACCGATCAAGGTGACAAACGGGATAAGCGTATTGCGGAATGCATGATGCACGAGGATTCGCAGCGGGCCGACCCCTTTGGCGCGGGCGGTGCGAATGTAGTCCTGGCGGATGACCTCCTGCATGTTGGCCCGGATAAAGCGGCTTTCGTACGCGAGCGTGCCGTAAGTGAAACACGCGACCGGCAGAATCAAATGTCGGAATACGTCCCAAGTTTGTGCAACGGACGAAAGGGATTGATAATTGTCGCTCCGCATTCCGAACAGCGGCAGTGCGAAAGGGGTATCTTTCAGAGAGACAGCGAAAAACGACTGAAGCAATAAGGCCGCCACGAATGCCGGCAGCGAATAAAGCATGTACAAGGCTACGCTCAGTGCCCGCTCGTCGGGCTTGCCAGACCGGGCCGACGCATACAGACCCAGTGGGATGGAAAGCAGGTAAGCCAAGATCAGGCTGGTGACCGTGAGCAGGAGGGTGGGACCAATCCGGTGGCGAATTACGGATGTGACCGGCGATTTTTCGTAGAACGAATCCCCCAGATCTCCTCGGGCTACGTTGGACAGCCACAGGAAGTAAGCCTCGTACCACGGTTTGTCGAGACCGTAAGTCTGCTTGGCCCGCTCCAAGTCCTCCTTGCTGATGCGGCGGCCGTCGCCGACCGACGACGCGTCGAGCGTGGTCGGATCGCCCGGCATGGCCCGGATCAGCCCATACACCAGAAACGAAATGAAGGCCAACGTCACCAGGCCAATCAAAACGCGTCGGGTCAGGTACGGGAGCATGAAAACGAAGAGAATTTAAGACTTGCCCCGTTTCAGTGAGAATCAGAACTGGCAAAACAATTGCCCCGGTTGCGGTGACCCAACGGTTCGGCGCCCCGGTTCTATTTCACGCGGCCAATGGGGGCTGGGCGATAACACTGCCCTCAATACGGCTCGATTCAGGACGCCGCGCGCCAAATACTGAAGAAGCCCGGACTGTAGTGATAGGGCCCGCGCGGGCTAAACTTGTATCCCCGCAACTGCTTGTTGAAGCCATAAAACGAGCTCTTGAAGAACAGGAACGTGTACGGCTGGTCGGCGTAGATCAACTCGTGAATCTTGGCGTAAATTTCTGGACGTGATGCGCTCGGCTGAATGCCCACGTTGCCCAGCTTGTACTCCTGCCAGATTTTTTTCCGGTCGGCGGAAGCGGATTCAACCTGTTTTCCCAAAACATACAGGCCATCGACGTAGCGATTGGAATAGCTGCCGTAGTTGCGTCCCGTCTCACTGGCCGCGGTGTTCCAGAGGTTTTCCGATGTATCGGGGTCGGTACCGGTTCCCCAGCCGGCAAACACGGCATCGTAATTGCGGGAATCCATCGCGGCCTGGAGCGTAACGCCTTCCAATGGCTTGACGTTGCACACGATCCCCAACTGGTCCAGGTTCTGCTTCAAAAGCGCGCAAATGCGGACCCGGTCTGGCACGTTGGAGCAATTGATGGTGAATTCGAACTTTTTGACCTGGCCATTGATTTCTTTCTCCAACACGCCGTCCCCGTCGGCGTCCTCCCAGCCGGCCTCCTGCAGCAGCGTTTCGGCTTTGTCGAGGTCCTGCTTGTAAGGGGGCGGCGATTTTTTGGGCGCCATCCAGGAAGTGGGATGAAAAATGCCGTTGCACGGCTCCGTAAGGCCGTGATTGA
>JALHPA010000299.1 GCA_022842745.1 Pirellulales bacterium | reverse complement strand
CCCCGCGCCATCTCGCCTTCGCCATCACCACCCGCATCAAGGTCATGGCCAACCTCGACATCGCCGAACGCCGCCTCCCCCAGGACGGCCGGATCGAGCTGGCCGTGGGCGGGCATCCTGTCGATCTCCGCGTCAGCGTGCTCCCCACCATGTTCGGCGAAAGCGTCGTCATGCGGGTGCTCGACCGCTCCGTCGTCTCGCTCGACCTGGGCAAGGTCGGTATGAACCAAAAGCTGCTCAAGTCCTTCCGCGAGATGATCAACAAGCCCAACGGGATCGTCCTCGTCACCGGTCCCACCGGCTCCGGAAAAACCACCACTCTCTACTCCGCGTTGAGCGAACTCAACCACATCGCCGACAAGCTGATCACGACCGAAGACCCCGTCGAGTACGACATCGACGGCATCATTCAGGTTCCCATCGACGCCAGCATCGGCAACACCTTCGCCCAGTGCCTGCGGGCCATCCTCCGCCAGGATCCGGACAAAATCCTCGTCGGAGAAATTCGCGATATCGAAACCGCCGAGATCGCCGTCCAGGCCTCCCTCACCGGCCACACCGTTTTCAGCACCCTGCACACCAACGACGCCCCCAGCACCATCACCCGCTTGCGCGACATGGGCGTCCCGCCGTTCCTAATCACCGCCACGGTCGAGGCAATCCTCGCCCAGCGGCTGGTCCGCCGCATTTGCGCCCAGTGCCGCGAAGAGGTCCAGCCCACTCCGGACATCCTCACCGACCTCGAGCTCTCCCCCCAGGATATCAAGGGCAAAAAGTTCTACCGCGGCAAAGGCTGCGACCTCTGCAACCGCACCGGCTACAAGGGGCGCGTCGGTCTGTTCGAGCTGATGATCTTGAACGACGACATGCGAGACATGATCGTCCGCAACGCCTCCACCGACGAGCTCCGCGTCGCCGCCCAAAGCGTCGGCATGGTCACGCTGCGAGAGGCAGGCATGGAAGCGGTCTACGGCGGCATGACCACGGCCGAGGAAGTGATCCGCGAAACCATTTTGGAAGCCTGACCCCCAAGTCGGCGGCGCCGCCGCCCTTGCAACTCCCTCAACCACCGCAACACACCACCCCCCAC
This sequence comes from Pirellulales bacterium, assembly GCA_022842745.1. GTDB lineage: Bacteria > Planctomycetota > Planctomycetia > Pirellulales > JALHPA01 > JALHPA01. Next base: position 3,955 of record JALHPA010000299.1, on the reverse strand, counting down.
ACACCTCATGCTGCCCCGCCCGGCCTAAAACACCGGCCCGGCCGCTCCAGTTGTTATCACCCACACGCCTAGCGATCCATAGAGTCGTACCATGCCCACTTATCAATTCGAAGCGATGGACGCGACGGGGCAAGAAATCAAGGACGTCCTCGAAGCCAATAGCGAAGCCGAAGCCCAGGCGACAATCCGCCAAATGGGCTACTTCGTCACCAAAATCGCCCTCAAAAAGGCCCGCAAGGGCCAGGCGGACAAAGCCAAGGTCGGCGGCAAAAAGCCCCGCTCCTTCGCCATCGGCGGCGTCAACTCCAAGACCCGCACCCTCTTCACCCGCCAGCTTTCCATTCTCCAGGACGCCGGCCTGCCGATCCTCCGCAGCCTCCGCATCCTGGAAGGCCAGCAAAAGCCCGGCCGCTTTCGCAATTGCTTGATGGACGTTTGCGATGAGATCGAGGGGGGGGCCACGCTCAGCGAGGCCATGTCCAAAAGCCCCAAGGCCTTCGACCGCCTATACGTCAACATGATCCGTGCCGGAGAGGCGGGCGGTGCTTTGGAAGTCATCCTCCGCCGCCTGGCCGAGTTCATGGAGCGCAGCCAGTCGCTCAAACGCAAAGTCAAAGGCGCGCTCATCTACCCGGTCGTGGTTATCGGCGTCGCCGTCGGCATCTTGGTCTTCATCATGATCAAGATCGTCCCCGCCTTCAAAAAAATCTTCGAGGACTTCAAGACCAAGCTCCCTCCCATGACGGAGGCCTTGATCATGATTTCCGACCTCTGCGCCCAGTATTGGTTCCTCATCCCCAGCATCCCCATCGGCATCTGGCTGATGGTCAAGCTCCTCCGCAAGTTCGAATACGGCCGCGCCGGCTGGGACCTGTTCACCCTCAAGATGCCCATCTTCGGCCAGTTGGTCGAAAAGAACACCATGGCCCGCACCACGCGGACCCTGGGCACCCTGGTCTCCAGCGGCGTCCCCATTCTCGAAGCCCTCAACATCACCCGCGAGACCTCGGGCAACGCCATGTTCGAGCGCCTCTACGGCAAGGTCTCCGATAGCATCCGCGAGGGCGAAAGCATCGCCAAGCCGCTCAAGGAATACTCCCGTCCCGGCTTCAACGCCCTCACCGCCTTCTTTTGGATGTTTTTCCTCGGCGGCCCGATCGGCCTCTTGATCTATATCACCCGCATGAACCAGCGCGTCGTCGACGACCTGGTCGTCAACATGGTCGACGTCGGCGAAGAAACCGGCGAATTGGACACGATGTTGTACAAGGTCGCCGACACCTACGACGAAGAAGTCGCCGTCCTCACCGAAAGTTTGGTCAGCTTGATGGAGCCGCTGTTGATCATCTTCCTCGGCGGCGCCGTCGGCTTCATCGTCATCTCGTTGTTCATGCCCCTCGTCTCGCTCATTACCAAGCTTTCGGGTTAACGCTGCCCGCGTCCCCGCGGCCCGCCGAAGGGCCGCCGGGGAGCGCAAGAATTCCATCCAAACCTCCCACAAGGACCACCCATGCACGCGCAGGAAAACCATTCGCCGGCCCCGCGTCCGCGGCCCACGGGGTTCACCCTCGTCGAGCTCCTGGTCGTCATTACGATCATCGGCATCCTCGCCGCGCTGATTACCACCGCCGCCATCCGCGCGCTCGGTTCCGCCAAAGAGGGCCGCATCAAGCTGGAAGTCGACCAGCTCAACGGCGCCATGCAGCAATACAAAGCCAAGTACGGCTCCTTCCCTCCCTCCTGGCGCACCCTCTCCCCGGGCCAGCCCGACGCCATCCGCTCCCACGTGGCCTCGCTATTTCCCCGTGCCTTGCCCCAAGATATCGCCCAAATTCCCGATCGCATGACCGCCGCCGAGGCCCTCTGGTTCTTCCTCCGCGGCTACACCACCGATCCCCAGCGCCCGGTCGACTTCTACAACACCCAGGCCAAGCGCGACAACTTCCTCGATTTCGACAAGGCCCGCCTCGTCGCCACCCGCGCCATCACGTTCAACGGCTCCCCCGCCCCCGCCCCCCCCCGCGTCTCTCCCCAGCCGGTCTACTGCTACGTCGCCGCTGACGGCAAAGGCCAACCCTACGTCTACTTCGACACCTCCCGCAAAGTCTACGGCCAGGAAAACCAGGATCCCCGCGTCTTCCCGCCCCTCACACTTCCAGCGGAGCCAGCCTTGCCGTCCGCTCCAGTCGCGCTCGGCGTGATCCGCCCCTACTACCGCACTTACTTCGCCGCCAACGACAATCGCAACGAGCTGGTCAACGCCGACTCCTTCCAGATCCTCTCCGCCGGTCTCGATGGCGACTGGGGCGACTATCCGACGGCCAATCTCCGCAAGGTTTTCCCCACCGGCGTCAACTATCGCACCGGAGATAACGACAACCTGGCCAGCTTCTCGGGCAAGAACCTCGAAAACTCCAAGCCCTAACTGGCTCGCCCCACCCCCATGCGTCCACACTTGCGCTCTCCCAACCGACATCCGCGTTCTGCGCCGCGCCCGTCATCGTGCAAACGCTCTCTCGCGCGCCGCGGCTTTACGCTCGTCGAGCTTTTGGTCGTCGTCACAATCATCGCCATCCTGGCCGCTGCCATCCTCTTCGCGATGTTTAGCTCGCAAGAGGCCGCCCGCGCCGCCAAGACCCGCTCCATGATCGCCCGGCTGGACTCGCTCATCATGCCCAAGTACGAGTCCTACATGACTCGCCGCGTCCCCCTTCGGACTCCCGTCGGTCCCAATGTCACCCCGCTTGCCATCGCCCAGTCCCGCCTGAACGTCCTCCGCGAAATCATGCGCCTCGAAATGCCGGAGCGCTTCAGCGACATCCTCGCCGATCCCGTCAACATCATTGATTCGAACGGCAACCGCCTCCCCCGCCCCGCCGCCAACCGCGCTTACCTCCGCCGCTTGATGAACTCACCCAAGTGGCCCAACCTCCAGCACCAATACGCCGACGCCGAATGCCTGTTCCTCATCGTCAGCATGGGCATTGAGGAGGACGACGCGATGTCGTTTTTCGCCGAAACCGACATTAGCGATCTCGACCAGGACGGCCTGAAAGAATTCCTCGACGGCTGGGGCAACCCGATCGGTTTCTTACGTTGGGCCCCCGGCTTCCAATCTCCCCTCCAGAACCAGGATCCCACCAAGGAATACGACCAGTTCGACGTCCGCCGCGTCCAAGGCGCCCCCAATTCCCCTTTTGTCGCCAAAGTCGCCGGCGCTCCGGTCAATTTCAGCCAGATCGACCGCGTCCAAAGCACCGCTTTCTCTCTCTTTCCGCTCATCTACTCCGCCGGCCCCGACGGAGAGTACGACATCACCACCGATAGCGAAAGCGGCAAGCCCAAGCTTTCCTACGCTGCCCCCCCCGCCAATCATAAAGCCAACGATCCTTTCATCACGGTCGTCGATTCTTCCATTACGCCCGTCCCCGTCGGCTATCCCAACGACGCCAACGGCAACAAAAACCTCGAATCCAACGACAACATCACCAACCACGACCTCGGCGTCCGCTAATCGATCCGCCGTTCAGGTCCACCTTCACAACACCCATTCGCACGAAACTCGCCGCCGCTCAGGTCGCCCCCTAGCCCCGTTCACGCCATGTCCCCCGTCCGCCGCGGACTTACGCTCGTCGAGTTGCTGGTCGTGATCACCATCCTCACGCTAGTCACCGCCGCCGCTGTACCTCTCATCGCCCCCGCCACCCAGCAACGCAAAATCCGCGAAGCCGCACGCATCCTCTCCGACGTCTTCGCCGGGGCGCAGGCCCGCGCCGTCGCCGCCGGCCGCCCGGTCGGCGTCTGGCTGCAAAGAATTGGCGACCGGCCCCGCGCCAACCGCGTTCAGGCCAACACCGCGATCGACCTCTTCTACTGCCAGGTGCCCCCCCCCTACACCGGCGACACGACGAATGCCGTCTGCCTTCCCAACCCCAACCAGAATTCACAGAGCCAA
>JALHPA010000298.1 GCA_022842745.1 Pirellulales bacterium | reverse complement strand
CGAGCACGGTTTGGGAGACCCGTCTGCGCTCGCGGGCGGTTTCTCGGCCGTTGCGAGCCGCTAGCTGGCGCAGCGAGTCCAAGAGCAAATAATCCTTCCAGCGAGCGCCCGAGGAAAGTTTCTCCAGTTCGGCCAGGACCCTGGCGACCTGCTGGTCGAGATGAGGATCGATCGCGGCGACCGACTCGGCGGGCCCGTCCGGCTCGGGAGTTGAATGGGGAGCCGATATCGCCCGAAGGCTCGGTTCGATCGCCGTCCAAACGGCCAGGCGGCGGTTCAGATCGTGGCGGCAACGTTCGGCAATTCGGTCGGTCGAACTGCCTTCCAGTCGGTTTTCGCCGTCCACGGGGGATTGGCAGAACTGTTGCAGTTCATTTAGCAGGCTGGAGGATCGGGGGTCGTCGATGCCCAGTGATGCCAGCCGGTCCAACCGGGCTGAGACCTCGCCAGCCCAAGCCGTGAAGCGATCTTGCTTCTTAAGCTGGTCGAGTGCTTCCACCAGATTAGCTGGAAGCGGCCACCGGGAAGTGTTGATCGGCGGCTCATCCACGGAATCCGCCGTTTCCAAAGGGGGGGACTCAGAGCTGGGCGTCGCGGGGGGATTGGGAGGGAGCGCAACGGTTTCGGAGGGTGGCGCTGGCTTCCTGTCCTCGGCACTCATAGGAGGGGGAGGCGGGGCCACCCCTTCGGGTGCGAGGCCTTCCCTCTGCGGTGAGGCGCCAATGCCATACGGATCCGTATCCTTGTGAACCAATGGTCCGCCGACCCGTGGTTCGGAAGTCCAAGGCCCCAAGGGGGCTAGAAGGTCCGTTTCGTCCGACGGGGCATTCTCCCCCGCCGAGGGCAGAAAGACCGGCTCGGGATCGTGCGATACGTCGGACTGAGTGTGCTTGTGGTTCGCGATTCGCGGTGGCAACGACTCGATGACCGGCATCGGTCGGCGGTCGAACGCGGATTCAGAGGGGCTTCTTCTTGAAGGATTTGCCCCCGGGGAGGGTGGGTCGCCGGGATCCGATCGGGCCTTGAGAATGGCGACGGGCCCGCGCTGCTTGGGGGCGGGCGCCGCCGCGGCCGGAGGCATTCCAGCGTCTTGCCACCCCTTTTTCGGCTGGGCTTTCCACCCCCGCGGCGCCGCCACCGCCAGCACGAACAGGGCGGTTAGCAGCAGAAAGAACGGCCAGAAGGGATTGCGCTGATTCGACTTCATGAGGCACGAGGGTCGGCGATGCGCGGCCAGATGTCGGTGGAGGAAGGCGGCGCCGCGGCCGATGGGGCTTGAATGCGACTTCGCCGAGCGTCGTCTTGAGCGCGCAGGCGCTTTCCCCATGTCCGATCCGGCAGACCGTCCTATTCGTACCCATCGGACAATTAGGTGCGACGACAAGAATCAGAATTTCCGCAACCAAGCGGTGAATCGTTGCGGGCGTCGCGTAGGGCGGAATCTACGCAAGAGCGGCTGATTTTGCGGTCGGTACCGAACCCGCGCGTAGACAAGTACGCTGGTAGTCGCCGGTATTCACTGGGTAGCCACTGGACGCGTGTAAGGCGCCGATCGGCCCCGGGGTTGGTCCGATCGGTCGGTCAATGAGAACGTCTCGCCCCGGGGCGATGCCCGGAGCGAGACGGAGGGTTTCCACGCGGTACATCGCGAGAGGCATTACCGGCGGCGGGGAGCGCGGGTGGCCGCCATCAGGCCGATCGCTCCCAGGCCACCCCAGACCAGCCAGGCCTGCGGTTCCGGGATGCTCTCAAGCTGGAACGCCAGGTTATTGAAATCGCCAAACCAGATGATGCCCTGGTCTTGACTGAAGGCCGACGTGAATGCAACGCCAGACAAGCCAGCATTTGGATCGGAGGTGGCCCAGAACCAATTGGGGTCGTCCTGATCGGTGACGTTCACGATCGACAACCACTTGATTTCGTTGGCGGGAATCAAGAGATCGGGAAAGATCGCGTAGTACTCGAAAATCGGGAAGTTCACGAAGTCGCCGATATTCGGATCAAACACGGTCAGCAACATATTGGTCAAAGTACGGGATACCGAGATGGGATCGCGCACAATCGGCAATTCGTTAGCGACCGACTCCGGCAAATTTATCCCTGGGATGATCTCCACGTTGTTGAAGAAGCCGAGGACAAACGTATCAGGCACCGGCGGGACGGGACCTTCCAACGAGTACAGCCCCCAGAAGCGAACCGCATTGACCACGGTGGGGGTCGCGAGCCGGAAGTTGTCGGCGCTCACCTCGCCTTCCGGCAAGTTGGGGTTTGGGTTGGGATAGGGGCTGATGTCGCTCATGAACGCCCCTTGCAGGTCAGGAACGCCGTTGTCGAAGACAACTCCGGCGAACGCCGGCTGGCCGGCGCACGCCACGAGCGCCAGTAAAATCAGTTTTGAAATGAAGTTTCGCATAGCTGTTCCAGTTGATCAAAGACTCCGATACGAGAATGCCTATATACCGCACTTTAATTGTGCGAAATTGCAGATTCAAGCGATTTTGCCCATCCATGCGCAATCCAAACAATCCCTGCCAGCAGCATAAAGAATCGGCTATAGTACAGAGAATGGTCCCTACGGAGGGAAGCAGAGCAATTGCCGGCGTGGTCATGCCGCGGCCCGGTTGGTCGCAACCGTTGTCCTCGAAACAGGTTGCAGCGGTTTTTTTGCCCAAGATGAGGGGGGTGGAACGGCCCGAGGCTCGACTTGATCCGGTGGCTGAATGCCATTCTGACGATCATGGCGGCAAAAATAGGACTGGGAATTTTTTTGAAACAAGGTCGCGAGCGCAGCAAATGAGTACGGCATCGGTCCCTCGGACGATGTTCGAGAAGATCTGGAACGAACACCTTGTCGAACAGGAAAGCGGCCAACAGGCCCTCCTGTACATCGATTTGCATCTGGTTCACGAAGTAACCAGCCCGCAGGCGTTTGAAGGCTTGCGCCTGGCGGGACGTAAGGTGCGCCGGCCAGAGCGAACAATCGCGACGCCGGACCACAATGTACCGACGACCGACCGCCGACTGCCGATCGCGGACCCCATCTCCAAGCAGCAGATTGACACGTTGCGGAAGAACTGCCGGGAGTTTGGCATCCGGTTGTACGACTTGGATAGCCCGCAGCAGGGGATTGTGCATGTGATCGGCCCTGAGTTGGGGCGGACCCAACCGGGGATGACGATCGTCTGCGGGGACAGCCACACGGCCACCCACGGGGCGTTTGGCGCACTCGCCTTTGGCATCGGCACCAGCGAGGTGGAGCACGTCCTCGCCACGCAAACGTTGCTTCAATCCAAACCCCAAACGTTCGAACTCCGCTACGAGGGGAGGCTTGGCCCCGGCGTCACCGCGAAGGATTTGATCCTCTATACGATCGGCCAGATCACCACCGACGGCGGCACCGGCTATGTGCTCGAGTATACCGGCGAAGTCATTCGCGGCTTTAGCATGGAAGAGCGCATGACCGTCTGCAATATGTCAATTGAGGCTGGCGCCCGCGCTGGGATGATCGCGCCGGACGAGGTGACGTTCGACTATTTGCGGGGTCGAGAATTCGCTCCCCAGGGAGGGGCATTTGAAGAAGCCGTCGCGCGGTGGCGGGGACTGCCCAGCGATCCGGGCGCCAAGTACGACCGAGTGCAGATATTCCGCGCGGCCGACGTAGCGCCGCAAGTGACGTGGGGGACGAACCCGGCGCAAGTGGTCAGCGTGGATGGTCGCGTGCCCGCGCCTGCCGCCATGCCCAACGACGATGAACGCAAGACGGCCGCTCGCGCTTTGGAATATATGGGGCTGGAGGCGGGCAAGCCGATCACGTCGCTGGCGCTGGACCGCGTGTTCATTGGCTCGTGTACGAATAGCCGGATCGAGGATCTCCGGGCTGCGGCGCAAGTGGTCAAGGGGTACCACGTCAGCGACCGCGTACATGCGATGGTGGTTCCGGGAAGCGGGCAGGTCAAACGGCAGGCCGAAGTGGAAGGCCTGGACCGAGTGTTCCGCGAGGCGGGATTTGAATGGCGCGAGGCAGGCTGCAGCATGTGCCTGGGGATGAATCCGGACACGTTGAAGGCGGGAGAGCGCTGCGCGTCGACGAGCAATCGGAATTTCGAGGGCCGCCAAGGCAAGGGAGGCCGCACCCACCTTGTTTCGCCGGCGATGGCCGCCGCAGCGGCGGTGAGCGGGCACTTTGTGGACGTGCGCGAGTGGAAGTATCAGTGATCGAGCCGTGGGTCGAAGCCGCGGTTGGCGGTGGCGAGCCTTATTTCGAGAACAAAGAATGAACCCGTTTACAACCCATACAGGCCTCGTGGCGCCGTTGGATCGCGCCAACGTCGATACCGATCAAATCATCCCCAAGCAGTTCCTCAAGCGGATCGAGCGGACCGGTTTCGGCCAGTTTCTGTTTCAGGACTGGCGATTCCGCGACGACGGCAGTGAGAATCCAGATTTTGAGCTCAACCGGCCGGAATATCGGGGCGCCACCATTCTATTGGCCCGGCGAAACTTCGGCTGCGGCTCGAGCCGCGAGCACGCGCCGTGGGCGCTGGGAGACTTCGGCTTTCACGTGATCATTGCTCCGAGCTTCGCCGACATCTTCTACAACAACTGCTTCAAGAACGGGATGTTGCCGATCCGCATGGACGACCGTCAGGTGGAGGAGCTGTTTCAGCGCGTGGCCAGGCATCCAGGATATCGGCTGACGGTGGACCTGAACGAGCGGCGGATATCCGATGAGCACGGCTTGTCCGTGACGTTCGAGGTGGACGACTTTCGACGGCATTGCCTGTTGCATGGACTGGACGATATCGGCTTGACCCTGGCGCGGGAGGAGAGGATCACCGCTTACGAGCGAGCGCACGGAATCGCCGTTTCCGGCTAGAGGCGTAAACCGGGAGAGGTCGGGGCGAGAGACGGCAGTTCGCTGAGCGTGGCAGTTTCCGACTGGGGAGGATTGGTATGAGCGCGAAGGTTCTGGTCTGGTTGTGCCTGGTCGGGATGCTCGCGAGCCGGATGGGCGCGTCGGCCGCGGACAACGCGCCGACCGTGGAAACGGCC
>JALHPA010000297.1 GCA_022842745.1 Pirellulales bacterium | reverse complement strand
ACCCCTTGACGCTGCAGATGATCTTGAGGAGGGTGCGGGCGTGGGCCGGGGGGGGCGTGTGGGCGAGGACGATCCCGACGAGGGCGGCGAGGATCCAGGGAAGGCGTTGGTGCATGGTCATGAGCGGAGCGTTTGGAGAGGGTGGCGAATCCAACGCTGAAAAATGGAGTTGGGACGAGCGGAGCCGGGGGCGGAGAGGGGACAGGACGATCAGAAAGGAGAGAAGCGGTCGTAGAGTTTGTTGAGCCAGCCGCGGCGGTAGGAGTCGCGGACGTGGCCCACGGTGCGGCGGTTGATGCTGAGTTCGGCGATGGCGTCGCTGGTGACGCGGTTGCGGGGATCGACGTCTTCGCGGCGAACGATGCCGGTGAGGGAGTTTTCCCAGATTTCGTCGTCGATCTTGATTTGCTTGCGGGCTTCGAGGACCAGATTGCCGTTGGGTCGGATGTCGACCACGCGGGCGGTGATGCTGAATTTCAAGGCTTCGCGGGTTTCGAGTTGTCCCTCGGCGCGGAACTGGGAGTTGTAGAGGCCGGTGGCGCGGGGATTGCCATTATTTTGTGGGGCGGGGCCAATATTGAGGCCGTCGAGGGCGATCCAGTTCTGGAGGTCAGCGTCGAGGGACTCGCGTTTGCGGCCGTCGAATTCCCCTTCGCTGATCAATTGGGAGGATTCAATGACCACGACGGTGACCAGATCGTTGAGCTTGATTTCGCGGGGAGGGAGGACCTCGCGGTAGATAAGGGAGCTATTGGCCAGCGTAATGTGGCCGGACTCTTTGTCGCGCTGGTAGAGGCTGGAGGTTTGGGCGTGCAGCGGATCGGCGCCGAGGACCGCGAGCGCGGCGGCCAGGGCACAGCGGCGAGCCGAGCGGAGGACGGCGTCGCGATCGGGGGAGGCGATGATCGCCGAGTCGCAGGGATGTGGGCGGTGGGGATTGTGGGTCATGGGTTACTTTTTTGGCGCGGTTGGGCAGGGATCGGAGTTTTATGGGCGGAGTGGTTGGGCGCGGGCTGGGGTCGGGGCGGCGGCGAGGACTTCAACTTCTTGCAAGCCGCTGACGCGAGCCGAGAGCGCTTTGCGATTGTCCAGCAATTCGACGTCGATGAGTTCGCCTTCGCCGCCGTCTTTGCGGGCGCGGCCCTTGGTGCGAATTTTGACCGGGCCGGCGCGGGAGATGACTTCGACCACGTCTCCTTTGCGGACCCAGAGAGGGAGGGCGACGTATTGGGGATCGAGGACCTGGCCGGGAGCGACGTTGCGGATGGCTTCGCGGCCGATCACTTCTTCGAGCGAATGGTAAGTCTTGCCGGACCGGGCGCCTGGGACGCGCTTGAGGGCGACGTCTTGGGGGCGGAAAGTGTCTCCCTTGCGGAGGGGACCGGCGGCGACGACGACATCGCCGGGGAGGGTGACATTGGCGGCGAGGGTGAACGACGGGGGGGGGGAAGTGGATTGGGCGGCGGCGGCGGTTCCCGCCGCCGCCGCGGCCGGCGGGGGGACGGTGACTTCAAAGCTTTGTGAACCGGTCCAGGGGCTTTGGCCGCCGGCGATGCGGAGGGAACGGCCGGTGCTTTGGAGGAGGGCGGCTTGATCGTCGGAGAGGGTGAATTCGACTTGCCATTCGTTCTCGGCGGGAACTTGTGCCGCGAGGTAGCGGACGATCGCTTCGCGGAGGGTGGTTTCGGCGAGTTGGAGCGATCGCTTGGGAACTGCAGGGGGGGCTGGCTGGTCGGGGCGGGCGTCGCGGCGGGTCAGGGTCATCCGCGTGGCGCCGCCACGGGAGGGCCGGGCGGGGTCGACACCGGCTTGGACCAGGCGATCCCAGAGGTCGCGGGCCTGGAGGGTGGCCTGGCGGGACGAGGGGAGGGGGCCGAGCTCGATCGCGCCTAAGCGGGCGGCTTCGGAGGGGTCGGCGGAGAGGATTTCGGCGACGTCGGCGAGACGGACGATAGGCCCGGCGAGGGTGGCCTGGCGGCGGAGGTGGATTTCGGCGGCGGGGCCCGAGGTGGGGGCGAGGAGCACCAGGGGAATCGCGGCGAGCGCGGCGAATAATCCCAGGATGTGGTGCTGGAGCGGCATCGGCATGAAACGCATCGCGGGGAAGTGCTTGTGGAGTCGTTGGCTGAGCGGGCGAGGGCGCTTGAGGCGGCGTTAGAACCGGCGGAGATTGCTGATGAGCTGGAGAATCTGGTCGCCGGCCTGGATGGCCTGGGAGTTCAGCTCGAAGGCGCGCTGGGTGGTGATGAGGTCGATCAGTTCCTGGACCGGCTCGACGTTGGAGGCTTCGAGGGCGTTTTGCCGCAGGACTCCGATGCCGTTGGCGCCGGGGTTGCCCTGGAGGGGGGGCCCGGAGGCGTCGGACTGGGAGTAGAGATTTTCGCCCAGCTTCACCAGGCCCTGGGGATTGATGAAGGTGGAGAGCTGGATCTGGCCGGATGGTTGGAGGGTGGATTGCCCCGCCTGGCGAACGGAGACGGTTCCGTCGGAGCCGATGACGATATCGGTGGCGTCCTGAGGGATGCTGATTTGGGGGTTGAGGAGGCGGCCGGTCTGGGCGGAGCCCATGACCAGAGCACCGTTGGCGTTGATGGCGAAGTTGCCGGCGCGGGTGTAGAGATTTTGGCCGGAGGGGTCGAGGACCTCGAAGAAGCCGGGGCCTTCGATGGCGACGTCCAACTGGCGCGTGGACTGCTGGAAGGCGCCCTGCTGGTAGTCGGTCTGGGTGCTGGAGACGGTGGAGCCGAGGCCGATTTCGATGCCGAGGGGAGTGAGGTTGCCGGCGGCGTCCTGCGCGCCGGGCAACGTGATCCGGCGGTAATAGAGGTCCTCGAAGTTGGCGCGGTCGCGCTTGAAGGCCACGGTGTTGACGTTGGCCAGGTTATTGGCGATGACGTCGAGCTTGGTTTGCAGCGACTCCATTCCAGTCGCGGCGGTGTACAGTGTCTGCACGCTCATGTCGGGCGGCCCTGGGTTGGGGCGAGGTAAGGGGTGTCAGGTTGGTCAGGCGGATTTCAGGACGCGATTGACCAGGGAATTCAACATGCTGTCGTGGTTCTTGATCATCGTGACGTTGGTTTCAAACGCGCGCGAGGTTTCGATCAGTTCCAACATCGCAAGGGTGGGGCGAACGCCGGACATTTCGAGGTGGCCCTCGCGGACGCGGCGGACTTCGGGGGGCAGCGGGGCAGTCGGTCCGAGCGCGCGGAAGAAGTTGTCGCCGACCTTGACCAGGTCGCCAGGCTGGCGGACGTTGACCAGGGCCAGGAAGGTCTTCGTTCCGGCTTGTTCGATCGCGCCGTCCGGGGAGACGCGCCAGGGGAGTTCCGGGACGACGGTGATCGGATCGCCTTCGTCGCTGAGGACCGGCTCGCCGGCCTGCGTGACGAGAAGACCCTCGTTGTTGAGGGCGAAGTTGCCTGCGCGGGTCAGGTGTTCCTTGCCCTCTTTTTCAACGACAAAGAAGCCATCTCCCTCGATGGCGATGTCGGTGGGCTGTGCGGTGCGTTTGAGGGGGCCTTGTTCGTGGACGGTGACGGAGCGGTCGAACCAGACGCCGCCGCCGAGGTCGTTGACGGAGCGGGAGCCGGGACGGTCGTCGCCGCGCTGGGTTTCTTCGGCGTAGCGCGCGCGGAAGAGGGCCAAATCGCGTTTGAAGCCGGGCGTGTCGACATTGGCCAGATTATTGGCCAATACCTCCATGCGGCGGCTTTGGACGTTGGCCCCTTCGGCCGAAATGTAGAGCCCGTATGGCATGTCCGCGGTTGAACGGTTCCATGCCCCCCTGAACGCCGACGGTCATTAGCAACGGCCGTGCCGGGTTGGACTGGGGCCGGAGCGGCGCGGCCAGCGAACGGGCGCAAAGTCTTGTCGGGCAGCCGCTTACGGGGCGAGAGAAAATCCAAGGAGGGAGACAGGCGCGCGGAGGGCGTCGGGGCCGAGTCCGCCGAATCTGCCGGAGCCACGCGCAGAACTCGCCGGTTGCAAGCGAGAATTGCGGTGCGGCGGGGAGTGGAAGGGATTAGAAATCGCGCGACGCACGCGATCGACAATAAATACGGCGTTTAGCCTTCGGCCTTGGCGGGGGCTTTGCCGTCCTTGGCGGGGCCTTTGGCGGCGTCTTCAGCGGGTTCCTGGGAGACTTCCTTGAAAGCGATCGTCCCGGCGGTCAGTTCGGGGAGGGACCCGAGCTGGACCTTATCCTTGATCGTATCGGGATAGCGCCAGGCGACGAGGACGGCCGGCTCGCCTTTGACTTTGGACTCGTAGAGCCAAAGCTGCATGGTTCCGGGAAGGGGGCGATCCACGTCGTTGTCCGCGCCGCTTTGCTTGTAGGAGAAGACCTGGGGACCGGTGAGCTCCATCTTCTTCCAGTCGACCGAGCCGCCGGTGGGGGTCTTGCAGGGGGCGGCTTCCCAGGCGAGCTTGGCTTGCGGCCGGCCGGCTTTGGACATTAACTCCAGGGCGTCGGCGGCGGTGGTGACCTTTGCGCCCCCGGGGAGTTGCTTGAGGAGAGGGGCGAGGGTTTTCAGGAAGTCGTCGGTCTGGAAGGCAAAGACGGAGGCGGTGAGCTGGTACTCGTTGGAGTTTTCATCGGAGAGGGGTTTGCGGACATTGAACAGGAAGCCGGGGACGCCGATCAGCGAGAGGGGGGGGCGGTGGGCGCGGGGCTGTTTTCCCAGGGGCTGCGCCGGATCGAAGGCGAAGACGTCGGCGCCGAGTTCCTTGGGCATGCGGATCAAGAGGGGGGACTCTTCCAGCGGCACCGGATCGGAGAAGAGGGCGGTGAAGGGAGCGGCGTCCTGGACCTGCTTGAGCGAAAGCTGGAAACGTTCGTCGTAGGCGCCGCCGCCGCAGCCGGCGATTGCGCCAACAACGGTGAGGAGAAGAAGGGGGAGAGCCAGGGAAGACGATTGGGTCGTATGTCGAGCGGGCATGGGGCGCGAGCGAGAGGGATGATGGGGGACAGAAATGATTGTCCCCAGGGAAGTTGAGGGGTGTCAAGCGAGGGGATTTGACGAGCGGTTAATCGACTTGACCGGGATTGAGACCGATCCTT
>JALHPA010000296.1 GCA_022842745.1 Pirellulales bacterium | reverse complement strand
TGGGAGGATTAGCGAGCGGGGGCCGAACAACCGGGGCGCTGGTCCCGGGAGGGGGAGCGACGCGCAGTTCGACTCCGGACGGGCCGCCCGGCGGGGGAGTCGTCACGTCCCGTTCGATCGTCGGGGGGGGCGTGGGAATCTGTTCGCCGTTGAGCATCGAATCCACGGCGGCCGGATCGGCGTGCGGATAGATCACGGAGGTTTCGGCGTCGGTCCACTCGCCGTCGCGCCCGCGAAGCCCCAGGTCGCCGCCCATTTTGATTACGTCGGCCAGGCACCAGCTCATACGCGAGGCTTCGACCTGCTTGATGATGTCGGCATCATTCTGGTCGCGAACGATACGGGGGGTGAGGATGATGAGCAGTTCGGTACGGCGATTCTGGACATTGTCGTAGCGGAACAGATGGCCGAGGATGGGAATGTCGGCGAAGAACGGGACGCGGCGGTGGGTTTCGCTGCGATTCTTGGTGATCAAACCACCCAGCACGATCGTCTGGCCATTAATGGCGCTGACGACGGTATCGGCCGTGGTGATGTTGATCCGGGGGGACCGAATGACATCGCCATTGAGGTTGATCGAGATCGGAATTCCTTCCGCTTCGGGACCGACGTCGGAGCGCTCGGCCGCGACCTGCATCACGACCAGTCCGTCCGGGCTGATGCGGGGTTGAACCCGCAAGATCAGACCGACGTTGTTGAAGTCGATGGAGTTCTGGGTAACGCCGTTGGTGATAGTGGTGGCGGTGATTTGCGGAACGCGCTGGCCGACTTGAATCTGCGCAAGCTGGTTGTCGAGCGTCATCACCTGGGGCCGAGCCAGAACGTCCAGGCGGCGACTTTCGCTCAAGGCGCGGAGCAGGAAGCTGACGCTTTCGCTGCTGGCCGAGAGGACCAGGCCGCCGAAGCCCAATTCGTTATTGATCCGGCCGACTGCGAAGTTGGAGATTCCTTGCGAGCCGACCACGTTGGAACGATTGAGGGCCGTCGAACTTCCGCTGTTGCCAAGAGGTTGATTGTTGAAATTAAAGCCCGGAGTGTTCGACGCCGCGACGATCGTCTGTTGCTGTACCGTGGTCGGCGGATTGCCGAACGTGGTAGTGGTGGTGTTTTGAACCAGGTTGCCCAACAGACTGCGGTCAAACAGGATCGAGTCTTGCAGGCCCAATTCCACGCCGAATTCGTCGGTATTGGTGAGCGTGATCTCGGCGATCAGAACCTGGATCATGACCATAGGGGGCCGGGCATCGAGCTGTTCCACGATGGTGCGCACTTCGTCGAAGAAGCGGGGTGTTGCGCTGACGATCAGGCTGTTGCTGACCGGTTCGGGCACCACGACGACCTCGCGGTCGATCTGTTCAAACGGGCTGAGCAGGTTGGGATTGATCTGTTGGACCTGCCGCTCGCTGGTCAAAAACTGGTTGATGCTGGTGGCCACGTCCCCCGCCGGAGCGTTCTTCAGGCGGTAGACGATGCTCTTGCGCTGGCGGACATCGCTTTCATCGAGCCGCAGCAGGATCGCTTCGACGACGGCCAGGTCGCCAGCCGAACCGGAGGCGACGATGCTGTTGGTCCGCGCATCGACCGAAAAGCGGAGCGAAACCAGCGGGCTATCGCCGGAGATATCTCCGCCGATCTGATTGGCGAGGTTCTGCAGGAACGCCCCTTGGCCCTGCTGGCCGGTCTGCGGAAGGCCGAACAGCGATTGCAACATCGTGACCAGGCCCTGGGCGTCGCTGTTGACGATCGTAAAGACCTTGATCTGGGCTTGGGCCGTGGTGCCGCGATCCAGCTCGCGGATCAATGCCTCGATCAATTCCATGCTTTCGGCCGGGGCCGAAACCAGCAGCGAGTTGCCGCGGGCATCGGCGGTGACGCGCACATCGGTCAAGATGCCGCTGCGCAAAATGCGTTTGCCTTGGGCGTCAAGCGTGAAGAATTGCAGCATGGCAGAGCGGGGCTGTTGGCCTTGTTGCCGGCCCTGTTGCCCTTGCTGGCCCCCCTGTTGGAATTGCTGGTTGCCGCCGCCGGGAAGGCCAGTAAACGGCTGTTGGAATTGCTGTCCTTGCTGACCCTGTTGTCCCTGTTGCCGACCCTGGGTTTGTTGGCCGTTGATGGCGTTCTGCAGGACCGGCGCCAGGTCTTCCGCCAGGGAGTTCTTCAGCGGGAAGACGCGTAGTTCATTGACGGCGGCGCTCGTGGTCACGTCGATTCGCTTGATGAGCAGGGAAACTTCCTCCAGGTCGCGAGGGCTGGCCCGGACGATGAGGGAGTTGGTGCGATAGTCGGCGGTCACGAGTGCCCGCGTTCCGAGTCCCGGGGCGGTGGTAGTAAGTGCGGCCCCACCCGGAGTGGTCGCCGTGCTGCCCGAGAGGAATTGTTGGACCGTGTTCAGGGCCTCGGTCGCGGAGGTGTGCTTGAGTTCAAAGATCTGAAACTGCGTCTCGGGATTGACCGGCTGGTCGAGCCGCTGGATCAGTTCCATCACCGACTTGACGCTCTCCTCCCGGCCGATGAGCAACAGACTGTTGGGCTTGTTGAGGGCGGTGATCGAGACGCGGCCCTGCCGGGCGGAGAGAACCTGGTCGTACAGGCTGCGGACCAGGGTGGCCATGGATTCGTCGTCAACGTACTTCAAAAAATACTGTTCGATGACGGGAACCGTGACCAGACTCTGCTCCTCGATCTGCCGGATGATCTGCTGGACCTGCTCCACGTCGCGCGGATGGCCGCGGATGATGATGGTGTCCAGTCCTTCCAAAAACTCGATCTGCACCGGTCCGATCAGGCCGACCGGTTCGTCTCCCGGCGCCGCCGTGGCGGGGGGCTGGCCTGCTTCCGCGCCAGCCTTGCCGTCGGCGGCTTTTCCATCCGCGGCTTTGCCGTCGGCGCCCTTGGCGGGGTCGAGTTTGCCGTCGCGGGGCTGAAAGAGCATGCTCACCAGACGGTCGGTTTTTCCAGCCGGGGGGGGCTGGGGCGCTTCCTGGCCGATGATCGACATCGCTTTTTGAATCGCCCCGCTCGCCACCGTGCTGGCATTGCGAATCGGTACGACGCGAGAATTGTTGACCGGGTCGGTGTTTTTGGTGTCCAGAGCGGTCACGACGCGGGCCCAGGCGTCGACCAACGAAGCCGGTCCGTCCAAGGCGACCTGGCCGACTTTGCGATCGACGGCCAGAACCATGCGGCTGCCGCTTTTGCTAAGCAAGGTGTAGCTGGCGAGCTCTCCATCCCGGTCGATCGTGACCGGCAACTGCCGGCCGACGAGATTGGCGAGAGCGGTCTCAAATTCGGCGGCGGTAGCGGTTTTGAGGGCCAGTTCCTTGTGGGCCGGCTGCTCCGGGGGGGCGTTGGCGGCGGCCGCCGGCTGAGCGTCGGGCTTTTGCAGCTGAATGGGCTTCAGTAATTGCGTGAGCTGAGCGTGGACCTCGGGCGGCCCGACGATCAGGAGCTGGCCGGTGCGGGGATCGGCGGCGATGCGGACATTCGCGTCCCCGGCGTACTGGGCCTGGAGCTTGCGAGCGGCGGCCTCGATGTCGGCCTCCGGCGAGGCGTACGCACGCAGCTCGGTGGGGAGCGGCGTGCCTGCGGCTTTGGTCGCATCGGCCGGCAAGGCTTCGACCGCCTGCTCGCTTGGCGCGGCCGGCTGACTAAGGGCAGTCCCCGCCCACACCAGGAGGGCCAGAAGGCCGAGGAACACCGCGAATTTTGCTTTACCGTTCGAGAGCACACGACTCATAGGAGTCCCTTTCGCAAGCGCGGAAGTCCGATTCTGAGGCCGGATCCACCTGGAAAACGGAGCGCAAAGTCTACGCAACGGGAATAATCGGTAGATTCTGCCCAAATCTCCAGGGAAAGGGTTAGAAGCGCGGGAGTGTGAGATGCCAGCACCAGGCTAAATCACGAGAATAGGCAGGTTGATTGTGGTTTTTTTGAATCGAAGGGTGGCCAGGCTGGTTCAGTTCTCCGATGATTTCAGACGCATAGTGCCTCAATTGCCGACCGGATCGGTCGCGTGGAGGGGGGGGAATCGCGATCGAAACCGACCTTGCCGCCGGGGAAAATCGAACGGTAGACTGGGAAAAACAGGTCAACTTCTCTGCGAGAACCACGCATGCGGTACGGTCGGGAGTGGAACGGGCTACTGGCGGCCGCGCTTCTCAGTCTGTGGTGCTGGGGAGGGGCGGCACGGGGAGCCGAACCGGCCGACGTGGCGGTCGTTTGTCCGGATGGATTTCGGCAGGCGCTTGCGCCTTGGTTCAAGCATCGTATCGGGCAAGGGCGGCGGATCCAGTGGCTCTCCAATCTCGGTACGGCCGAGCAGGTTCGCGCGCGCATCCGCGAAACCGCCAAGGGGGGAGCGCTGCGGTTCGTGGTGCTGGTGGGGGACTCGGATCCCCGGATGAGCCGCGATCCGCAGGTGCGCGAGCGGTGCGTGCCGGCGCATTTGGAGAAGGCCCGAGTCAACGTCCGCTGGGGTTCGGAACCGGAGATCGCGACGGACAATTGGTACGCCGATCTGAACGATGACGACGTTCCCGATGTGGCGATCGGGCGGCTGTCGGCGGAGTCGCCGGAGTCCTTGGGTCGGATCGTGGCCAAGATTTTGGCCTATGAAGCGGACCGCACGGGGGGGGCATGGCGGACGCGGATCGAATTGGTGGCGGGAGTGGGGGGGTTTGGCCCGCTGGTCGATTTGGCGCTCGAGAATAGCGCCAAGCACCTAATCTGCGACGGGTTTCCGACGATCTATCACGGGCAAATGACCTATGGCAGTTGGCAAAGCCCCTACTTCCCCGATCCGCGGCGATTCAGCGAAACGGCGACGGAACGGCTGGGAGGAGGCTGCCTGTTCTGGGTCTACATTGGCCACGGGCAGCGGCGGGAGCTGGATTGGGTGCGGACGCCCAAGAGCTGGCACTCGATTCTCACCAGTGACCAGGCGGCTCGACTGAAGCCGGGCGCCGGCTCGCCGATCGCGCTTTTTCTCGCGTGCTATACCGGCGCGTTCGACGACGAAAAAGACTGTTTGAGCGAAACGCTGCTGCGAGGAGAGCGGGGGCCG
>JALHPA010000295.1 GCA_022842745.1 Pirellulales bacterium | reverse complement strand
GGCGTCCAGCTTGCCCCGGTGTTCGGACAAGAGCCGGCTGGCGCGATCCGCGGCGCCATTGAGCAATTTGGCGATCTCCTCGTCGATGACTTGGGCGGTGTGCTCGCTGAATTCCCGCTGCTCGTAGATCTCGCGCCCCAAAAACGGATGCTCCTCCCCCAGCCGGAAGGCCACCGGCCCCAGCCGCTCGCTCATGCCCCAGTGGCTGACCATTCGCCGAGCCAGGCGCGTGGCCTGCGTCAGATCATTCTCCGCGCCGGCGCTGTACTCGTCGTAAACGAGCTTCTCCGCGGCCCGACCCCCTAGCATGAACACCAGCCGATTGCGCAGCTCCGTCTCGCCGATGTTCAGCCGGTCCTCCTCCGGCAAAAGCTGGGTCACGCCCAACGACCGGCCGCGGGGAATAATGGTCACTTTGTGCAGCCGGTCGGCGCCAGGCAGCAGCCACGCCAAAAGCGCATGCCCCGCTTCATGATACGCGGTCATCGCTCGCTCGTGCCCCGTCAGCACTTCGTCCCGTTTTGGCCCCATCAGGACCTTATCCCGCGCAAATTCAAAGTCCTCCATGTCGACCTTGTCCTTGCCGTTGCGCGTGGCCCACAACGCGGCCTCGTTGACCAGGTTGCGAATGTCCGCGCCCGTCAGCCCGGAGGTGCCGGCTGCCAGCCGGTCCAAGTTTACGTCCGCCGCCAGTGGCACATCGCGCACGTGAACCTTAAAGATCGCCACCCGACCCTTATGGTTGGGACGGTCCACGGTCACGTGCCGGTCGAAACGGCCGGGCCGCAGCAGCGCCGGATCGAGCACGTCCGGCCGGTTCGTGGCCGCCAGCACGATCACCGACTCGTTGGGGCTGAAGCCATCCATTTCCGTCAAAATCTGGTTTAGCGTCTGCTCGCGCTCGTCGTGCCCCCCTCCCAACCCAGCCCCGCGATGCCGACCCACCGCGTCCAATTCGTCGATAAACAAAATCGACGGCGAGGCGTCCTTGGCGGTCTTGAACATGTCCCGCACCCGACTGGCCCCGACCCCCACGAACATCTGGATAAACTCAGAACCGCTGATCGAAAAAAACGGCACTCCCGCTTCCCCGGCCACCGCGCGGGCCAGCAGCGTCTTGCCGGTGCCGGGAGGCCCCATCAGCAAAATCCCCTTTGGAACCCGACCTCCCAGCCGGGTGAACTTTTCCGGATTCTTCAGAAACTCGACGATCTCCTGCAGGTCGTTCTTCACCCCTTCCAAACCGGCCACGTCGGCAAACGTGATCGGCTTGTCGTTCGTTTCGTACCGCTTGGCGGGGCTCTTGGCGAAACCGGACAGGATTCCCCCTCCCATCATCTGGTCCCGAGTCCGTCGCAGCATGATCCACAGCCCAAAGAACAACAGCCCCGGCACCAAAAAGTACGCCAACAAGAACATCAACGTGTTGTCCGCGGGCTCCCGCACCTTCTGCACCACCTGGTGCTCGGCGAGCAACTTATCCAAGTCTTCACCGACCAAGGGGCTCAGGACCACCCGAAAATCGGGCAATAGTTTTTTCGCCGACTCGGCCCCGGCCGTCGCCGACCGGTTCTCGGCCGTTGTTCGGCCTTCCTTCGACTCGGCCAAAGAGGCGGGGGGGTCGGGAATGGTCTTGAACCTCCCGTTCAAGATCTGGTTGCCCACAAATTCGACCACAGCCACATTCCCAGATGTGACCTGCTGCCGGAAGAAGTCGTAGGTAATCTCCGATCGCTTGGTGTGATCCCCTTGGAAGTACAGAAACACCGCCATCAACAGCAGCCCCAGCAGCAGCCAGAACATGGACAAGTTGGGCCGCGATCGCGGGGTGCTTCCAGCAGGAACCGGCCCTTTGGCCGGAATTTGATTGGCCATGATGATCTTTCAAGAACTAGCGGTGCGCTCGACCGACGTTCGGTACGGGGTGCAAGCTTTGGCAGCCACGCAGCCGTCGCCGGGCATCTATCGCAAGGAGTGTGCCAAGATCCAGTACGTGGTTCCGACCGTATGGGTCGCAATCATTGGATTGGGCCTAAAGAAGTATAGGGCTTGAAAGCCTTTGCGGCAGCCCTACCCGTTCCCCCGCCAAAACCGCGGCCGGTCTTGCGCCGCAGTGCTAGCGTTCCAACCACCGCCGAGTCCGGCCGCCCAGTTCAATCGCCCAGTTCAATCGCCAGGTGCAACCGTCCTGTTAATCCTTGATCAAATCGCGAACGGTCATTCCGGACGGAATCATGGGTAGAACGTGTTCCTGGTACGGCGTTTCCACATCCAGCACGAACGGACCGTCGTATTCGATCATTTCCCGCAGGGCATCCGCCAATTCCGACTTCTTCCGGATCGAGCGGGCCCCGCAACCAAATCCCCGCGCGATTTCCACGAAGTTCGGGTAACGCACCTCCGGCCCCCGGCCGTTCCCCTGGCCAACCGCCTCCGGATGGTCGATCGGACCCAGGTAAGTGTGCGCTCGGTTCCCCTTGAAGAATCGATCCTCCCATTGCACGACCATCCCCAAATGCTGGTTGTTCAACAGCAGCACCTTCACCGGCAGCTTCTCGCAGAAACAGGTGGCCAATTCCTGGATATTCATCAGGAAACTTCCATCCCCGTCGATATCGACCACCAGCTTATTCGGAAACGCGGCCTTGGCCCCCATCGCGGCCGGCAGCCCAAAGCCCATCGTTCCCAATCCCGAACTCGACAGCCAGGTGCGCGGGTGTTGGAACTTGTAGTATTGCGCGGCCCACATCTGATGCTGCCCGACGCCGACCGTGATGATCGTGTCCTCTCCCCGCGTGATCCGCGACAGCTCCGCGATCGCGTGTTGCGGCAAAATGCCGTCGTAGGAAGTGTCGTACTTGAAAGGATCGGCCTGTTTCCATTCGTCGATCTGCCGCCGCCAAGGTTCCAATCCCGCAGGGGCCGTCACCACCTTGTTCAATTCCGACAGCGCGAATTTGATATCGCTGACAATCGGAATGTGGGCCTGCTTGTTCTTATTCAGTTCCGACGGATCGACGTCGATGTGAACCACGAACGCATGCCGTGCGAACTGCGACTTGTCCCCCGTCACGCGATCGTCGAACCGCACTCCAAACGCCAACAACAGGTCGCACGCCTCGACCGCGTAGTTGGCGTACACGCTCCCGTGCATCCCCAGCATGTCCAACCACAGAGGATCGTCGGCGGGAAACGCCCCCAGCCCCATCACCGTCGTCGTCACGGGAATCCCCGTTTTCCGCGCGAATTCGCGCAGCTCGGCGCTCCCGTCGCTCGATATCACCCCGCCGCCGGCGTAGATCACCGGCCGCTTCGACTGCTGGATCGCCGCCGCCACCTGGGCGATTTGCTCCGGCTTGGCCAGGCGGTTATCAACCCGGTAACCGGGCAGGTTCATCGGCACGTCATAATTCGGCGCGATCGTCGCCATCTGCACGTTCTTGGGAATGTCCACCAAAACCGGCCCGGGACGGCCCGTAACGGCGATGTGGAATGCTTCCCGCATCACGCGGGCCAGGTCATTAACGTTCGTGACCAGGTAATGGTGCTTGGTAATCCCGCGACAGACCTCCACGATCGGCGTTTCCTGAAAGGCGTCCGATCCAATCACCGGCGTCCCCACCTGCCCCGTTAACGCAACCATCGGGACGCTGTCCATCTTGGCGTCCGCGATCGCAGTCACCAAATTCAACGCCCCCGGGCCGCTCGTGGCCATGCAGACGCCCGGCCGCCCTGTAGTGCGGGCATACCCGTGCGCGGCGAACGACCCCCCTTGCTCATGACGCGGCAATATCGTGCGGATTTGATGACGGAACCGGGTCAGCGCTTGGTGCAAGGGCATGCTGGCTCCGCCTGGATAGGCGAACAACAACTCCACGCCGTGATTGACCAGCGACTGAACGACGACGTCGGCCCCGGTGACCAGGTTGGAAGCGGTCCGAGGTTTATCGACTATTGCCACAGGAATCCTCGTGCAACGTGGGTTGAATCAATCGTCAAAAGCCGTTTCCGCCAAACACATTAGGATATGTCGGACGGTCCAGCCGTGCAACCAAGCTAACGGGCGAAAAATCGTGTCGCAACGCGAATCTGCGGACGGCCGCCGGACCATTGCAATCGCACAATCTCCAAGTATTGATCTGTGGGAACTTTATGCCGCAATTAAGGTTTCGACCAGCAGTTCCGGCCCCTGACCGTCGCGGAAGCCCTTGACCGTCCCGTTGGTCGCGGAGCGACATCTTCATCTAAAGACGCTCAACGAGTCCCGCCTTTAAGGGTCATAAGGGTTGCCCGTAAAATTCCGCGTGCAACGCCAGTTTCGCATCACCTTTGGGCATCGATGCTCGCCACGACGTTTCCCAAACTCCCACCAACGATCGCCGCTTCAGGATTGCCGCTTCAGGATCGCTCTGGTCGGCGGTACAAACGCCGCCGCCGACCTGGATCGCGCTCTACCCAGGAGAGGCCAGCCGCCGGCAAGGTTCGCCTCAACGCGTTCTTACAAATGCCTGACGGGAGGTCTCAGGCGGGATAACGCGACTTAAACACTCGAAACAGCAGCCATAACGACGGGGCAATCAAAGCCGCACCGACCGGCAGGGATAGGACCAGGAACTTCAACGTCGGAGTCGGTCCCGCCGCCTGGGCGAATGTCAAACTGGGATAGATAAAGTGGGGATATTGAGCCATCCCCCAACCCACAATCAACAAGACGACTTCGGCCGCGGCAAACATCCGTGCCAACCGCGCGCGGCCGGTAAATACCGACCACGCGGAGCCAGCGAAGCAAATCAAACCGGCGCCAATGATCGGCGCGGTTCGCCAGCTCAACAGTCGCTTGAGAAACCAGGTGGCCTCTGCCGCCGCGATCGCCAACACGACCGCCGCCAAGACCGCCGTCGCGGTCCCCGAATAAATCGCCCGACGGCGGAAATCTTCCTGCAATGGGCCATCAGTCTCGATCGTGAGGTAGGTCGCCGCCAAATAGGCGCACGTCGCCACCGCCAGAAAACCATTCGCGATGCAGTACGGCGTCAACCAGAATACGCCCGACGCCGCTTGGACTCCGCCGT
>JALHPA010000294.1 GCA_022842745.1 Pirellulales bacterium | reverse complement strand
TGGGCGCGTCGCAATACGTGCTGGAAACCTGGGGAGAACGGGGGGAGAGTTACCGGTTTTCGTGCCGGCTGAAGAGCCTGGATCGCAGCCAACCGGACCGGGTATTTGAAACCGTGGAGGGGGATGCGATCGAGGCGATGAGCAAGGTTTTACGTCAGATTCAGGCCTATCGCGATGCTAGCACGTTGTAGTGGCTTGCAGGCGGTGCTACGGATGCTCCGAGTCGGCCCCGACGAATGGTGACCGCGCGTCTCCAGCGCGGCGCCGATAACGCTTCTTGGTCCGTATCTAGGGACCGTCGAATTGAGGGCGCGGGCCGAGTCTCAGAAAACTGGGCCATCCCTGCACTCGCTAAAACCGGACTGCGATCCGTCACACCCAAAGGTTTTCGTTGTCGCTTGTGTACATCCGCTATTGACTGTGAACAGGAGTATATTAGACTTAACTCAGATTTGTTCACTGTCCAGCGAAAACCTTGGAACCAGGATCTTCCCATGTCGGAGTTCGATACGCTGACCAAACGGCAACGTGCGGTCTATGACTTCATCAGGGACAAGATTCGTAATCGCGGCTACGGTCCCACGGTTCGAGAGATCGGGGACAACTTCGACATCAGCAGCCCGAACGGCGTGATGTGCCACCTCAAGGCGCTGGAAAAGAAGGGCCTGATTACGCGCGAGCCGAACATGTCGCGGGCGATCCAGTTGGCGCTTGAGCCGGTCGAGGAACGAGGGCTCCCCTTGCGGGGGCGAGTGGCCGCGGGCGTGTTGCACGAAGCGGTCGAGCAGACCGAGCGGGTCGACTTCGACGCGATGTTCAGCAAGAAGAACCTGTTTGTGCTTGAAGTCACTGGCGATTCGATGATCGACGAACATATCGACGATGGCGATATGGTGGTGATTCGGCGGCAGCGAGATGCCCGCCCCGGGCAGGTGGTGGTGGCCCAGACCGGAGATGGGGAAGCGACTCTGAAGCGCTATTACCCTGAGGCGAATCGGATTCGGCTGGAACCGGCGAATAGCAAGTACAAGCCGATCTACGTTCGCGACGTGAAGATTGTGGGCGTGTTGGCGGGAGTGGTCCGGAAGGTGAACTGAAACGGCGCGGAGGGGTGGGGGCGGCCGTTGATGGCTGCCGTTTTGGCCGTACCGTTGTGCGTTCGCCGTTCCGCGTTCGCCGTTCGGTGGCTGCGCTTCAAAAGGGTTCCAGCGCTGCGAGGGTTCACCGTCGCGGGCGTTCGAACCACTGTTGCATGCGCCGGGTCTGGTCGATCCGGGTTTGCGGCGGGATTTCGACGGGCTGCACGGTGATTTCGTCGATCAGCGCTTCTCCATAGCCGGTGACGACGAACGTCAGCGATAGCGGTTCTTCGTGGGGGGCGACGCGGTAGAGGACGAAGTCCTGCCATCCGTTGGTCTTTCCGAATCGTTCAGCCAAAGGCTCACCGCCGAACGAATCGATAATCATCAGCCCGTCCACGCTGCCGGTGATCGGTTGTTCGATCCGGACGCGACCGCGGATGCAGAACCATTTGCCCGGTTGCGCGGCGACGGAGGGCGATTGGATCCAGACGGGCGCGCTTTCCACGACGGCGGGGGCTTTGCGGGGATCTTCGGGGGTCGCCGCCAGACGCAAGCAGCTCTTGCCGGCGCTGCCCCCCCCGGGAATCAACTCCACTTCGGTGCGGATGCCCGGCTGCGCGAATTGGAAGTGTTTCCAACCCGCTTCTTGCGTCGCCAGCAGGTGCTCGAAGTCGCCGGCGGGCAGCCTGTTGCCCAGAATCCGCCCCTGGCGCAGACCTTCCAGCAACTGGAAGTGGCCAGGCAAGGTTTCAAAGCTCCCGAGGTATGGACTGGCTACGCTGGAGCCCAAGGTCTTTACGCTTCGCTGCCAAAGCGTGCGCTTGACCGATCCCAGTTGCGCC
Source organism: Pirellulales bacterium (assembly GCA_022842745.1). Classification (GTDB taxonomy): domain Bacteria; phylum Planctomycetota; class Planctomycetia; order Pirellulales; family JALHPA01; genus JALHPA01. The sequence goes on along the minus strand of JALHPA010000294.1, from coordinate 3,156 downwards.
CGGGCGCGGCGGCCGGCGGCGTAGGCTTCGCGGCGATTTCCGGTCGCCAGAGATTGGTCGCACTCCTCCAGGCTGGCCCGCGCCTTGGCGAGCGGGGCGGCGGATGCCTGGGCCTCGACAATCTGCGCCGGCAGCGCGCGAACGGCTGCCTCCACTTGCGCGAGCGTATCGGCGGCCAGTTCGCGTTCAATCCCGGCCGCGACCCGCGCCACGGAGGCGGCTTTTCGCGACAGGGACTGCACGATCAAAGGGTCGGGGGTGGCCAGCACCAGGGCAGTGGTATCGAACTCTTCCAAGGTCACAAGCGCCCCGCCCGCGACGCGCTTCTGTTTGAGCGGGCGGAGACCGGCGGGGGTCAGTTCCATCAGGTCGTGAGATTCCGGGATTCCGGGCGCCACGAACGAGACCGGCCGATTCGCGCCGTGGTCGGCGACGAACTGCGAGCCTTGCGCGACCCGAGTGACAATCATTAGAAGGGCCCGATCGTACTGAAGCAGCACGGCCTTGACCTGAGGGTCGTTGGAGTCCGCGGCGGTGACAAAATTGCCGGCGGCGCCCCACGGTTCGAGCAATTGCAGTTCCAAGTTCAGCAGCCGGAGGGACCGGGCGCGCCTATGGGTGTCGCTATCGGTCGATTCCAATGACGAATGGGAGGCAAATTCCAGCCCGCGCACGCCGACCGCGACGGCGGTAAACGCCAGCAGCCGCAGCGCGTCTGGATCGATGCTTCCTTGGAGAGCGTCCGCGGGCCGGTCGGCGTTCCACTGCCGGCGGAGGGCGGCAGCGGGCTGCGTTTGGATTACGGTCCAGAGCGGCGTGCCGGGGACGGCCAACTGGCCGCGCGACCGCAGCCAGGTGGCATAGTCGACGAGTTCCAGGCTCGTCGACAGGGGGAAGCGGTACGCGCCCAAAAGGTTGGCGTGGCGGCTGAATTGCCGCAGGTCGTTCTCGGCGGAGACTAGCAACGGTCTGTTGCGCCGTTGGTCCGCCTGGCGTAGCAGGCGGGATTGCGACTCGATTCTTTCCAGATCTCGGGAGGTCAGTCCGTCCCCCAAGGTCCAGGCGAGGACGCGGTCATAGCCGGCGGGAATCGCCGGCCGAGAGCGAGCCGGTTTCGTGCCTGCCGGGTCCGGCGGGGCGGGGGCGACCGCGTCTTCGGGAGGGGGACAGACGATCCACAGCCCGGCCTGTTCGGCCTCGGCCAAGAGCCGTGGCGTAGGAGGGGCGCTCAAGCGGACGGCGTTGAACCCCAAATCGGCCAGGGCTTCCAGCGACTCGCCACGGTGCTCGATGATCCGCGGAAAGATCGGACGGCCGTCGACGGTCAAAATCGAGCCATCCAGCCGCACCTCGCGGGCCGGAGGGCTTTTCTCGAGAGTTGAACTCTCCTCTTCGGCGGTGGTCAGACGGACGTCGCGGGTCGCGGGCGGTGCGACCGCGCCGGCGATTTCCAAATCATCGATCTGGACTTCGGTCCGTCCTGGGCCGCCGTACACGTTCAGCACCGCCAGGTCGATGTAGGCCTCCCGCGCGTCGACCTGCGGGCCGTGACGGGCGCGCAGCACGCGGACCTGCCGTTCGACGAGCAGGGGAAATTGGTGGACTCGCAGTTGTGCCCAGGCGCCGACTTTTTGGTAGCTGTCGCCGCGGACCAGCGCGGTGAGCGGTTTGCCGGTCTGCGGATCGGGGCTATGGGGCAAGACGACGCGGACTAGTAGTTGCAGGTCGGGACGGTTGGATTTGATCCAGGCGGTCACTGCCAGTTCGGCGAAGATGCGGGAACGGGGCAGCGGATGGGAGAAATAGCAAAAGGAGCCCCCGGCGCCCGAAATGACGATCTGCTCGGATTGCCGGCCAGTGTGGGGGGCTTCGGCGGAGCGGAAGTGACTCTCCAGCCGGACCTTGAGATCGGCGCCGGCTGATACCCAGGAGGTGTTTGGACCTTCAAAATCTTCGACCCGTTCGGCCGCGCCGAGCGGCGCGCAGCAGGCGGCCCAGATCGCGGCGGCGGCGATCGCGGATGGGACTCGAGCGACTGTCGGGGCCGAGGCTCGAATGGCCGGTTGGCTCCTATAAGGATCTCTCGCCAAAGTATCTGGAGGACTCGGCAAGCGCCGGCAGGTGGCAAAAACGCAACGCCGTTCCATTTCGGTTTCTGCGCCGTAAGTGCTGCTTATATCAAGGTTTAGGCAGCGAACCTAGGCCAGTTGTGGAGGAACGGCAGCAATCGCGGGCGATGCACACCGTGGGCGTCGTTGCAGTAAGGTATTGCCCCATAATCGTTTGAGGCGAGAGGCTGCCAATCGCTTGCACCGTGGCATGGACTCTGCTCTGTTGAAAGTCATCTTCTCCTCCATCTCAGGATTCACATCAATGAGCAATCCCGGCCACGTTCTGAAGGGCCCGATCGACCAACTTCCCGCCGATGTCGTCGAACTGGCCGCGGCGCTGGCACAAATTCCGACGGAACACCGCGTCCGGGTGGAACCGCTGTTTTCCCGCGTGGTCGAGAGCACGAAGCGCCGCCGCCGGATTCTGAACCTCGTTCAAGACGCCCTTAGCCAGTTGCGGCTGGACATGAAGTATCTGATGTTCGATCTGGAAGCGACCCGGCGCGAGCGCGACGAGCTACGGCGACAGATTGAAGGTTCCACCGAGTGAGCTGGCCGGGGGGAACGCAGGGGCACGAGGTCGCTGCCGAGTGCGGTCGTGAGCGGCTGCTCATTGAGCGGGTAGCCGGTCAATCCGCAGCATAGTCGGTCGGGTCGGTTACGCCGGCATGGCGAAAGGCCTCCCGCCGTTCGGTGCAAGTGCCGCACCGGCCGCAGTGCCGCGGTCCTCCTTCGTAGCACGACCAGGTGGCCGCGAAGTCCACTCCCAACTCGTGGCCGCAGCGGACGATTTGCGACTTGGACCAGTCGATGAACGGGCAGTGCAAGTCGAGCTTATGCCAATCGGCAAGCGCCAATGCTCCGGCCATGGCGGCGGCGAATTCCGGGCGGCAGTCGGGGTAGATCGTGTGGTCCCCCGCGTGCGCCCCGTAAGCAAGGCGATCGGCGGCGCGGGAGATCGCCCAGCCTGCGGCAACGGCCAGCAGAATCATATTGCGGTTGGGGACGACCGTGACTTTCATCGACGGTTCCGCATAGTGGCCGT
>JALHPA010000293.1 GCA_022842745.1 Pirellulales bacterium | reverse complement strand
CGCTCGATCAATTCACCCCCGGGCCCAGTCTGGGGCGCAGGGGCCATTTTTTTGGCCGCGTTGCTCGCTACCCGCGTTGCCCGACGGACGGCGCCTGCCACCGCCCCCTCCGGCCGCGGCCTGGCCCGCTGGGACCGCGCCTGGCGGGACTTTCGGGATTACTACGGCGTGGTCTGGGCTTTGCGGGTGATGGAGCGGGTTAACGCCGCCGCTTGCACCCACCGTTCCACCGCCCAACTCTTCTGGACCGGCTTTGCTGCGCCGCCATCGCCTGTACCGGCGATCCTGCCCGATTCGCCGGATGTTGTGCCTGCCGACTCGTCGGAGGGGCACGTGGAACAAACCCTGCGATCGCTGCTTCTGCGGTTTGTATCGCCAGAGTGGATCGAGCGGCGCGTCGCCAGCTAAGTCGAGCTGCTGGTTAGCCCTTCAGCGCCGCGATTTTTTCTTTTGCCAGCCGCAACACCGAGCGGTCGTTGTCGAAGGCCAGGCTGGCGAGCGCTTCGTCGATTGCCATCCACCGGGCTTCTTCGACTTCGTCGTCGTGATCGTGGGTTTCGCCGCGCTCGTACTGGAAGAGGAAGAAGTGGACCCGCTTGTGGAACCGGACCCGCTTTCCCTGTTGTTCCCCGACGTACCAGTACTCGATGCTCTCTAGCCGATCGACAAGGTTGCCAATTAGCCCCGTCTCTTCCGCCACCTCCCGCCGCGCGGCCTCCTGCTCGGTCTCCCCCGGCTCGATCGTCCCCTTGGGCAACTGCCAGCGGTGGTGCTTCCCCACCCGGATCAGCGCGACCTCGACCCCGGCCCCCTGTCGGCGAAAAATCACTCCCCCCGCCGATATTTGATCCACCACCGGAAGCATGCGTCCGTTCCTTGCGCAAGTTTACTTGTCGCTTCCCGCCTGCGCTCCCGCAGAGCCGACTCCTGGCGAAGCTACTTCCGGCAAACCGGCTCCCGGTGAACCGATTCCTGGCGCGGCAACAAACGTTACCGCCGGAGATGGCTCCGCTACTTTCCAGATTCGAATCGTTCCGGACAGATCCCCGGCCGCCAGCCGCTCCCCCGCGCCGTCCAGCGCCAGCGCGGTGCAAGGGCTGCTCCCCCCCGTGTACCGCAGTTTGATCGATCCCTTATCCAGATCGATTTCCGTTACCGAGCCGCTGCCGTCGGCCACGAATGCGCGGCTGCCGAGGGCGATCACGCGGTGGATGTCCCCCGTGGAATGGAACGGCACATTCCCCGCCTCTTTCTTACGCACGTCCTTCTTGCTGGCCTCGTCCCCTTCGGCCTTCCAACGTTGCAAGGCCTTACCCCGACCACCCGACAGGACCGCCGACCCCTCGGCGGTGAAGGCTACGGCAAACACCTGCTCCTCGTGACCGGCGTGCGTCGTCACTACGTCCCCGGTCGCCACGTCGATCACCTTGGCCGCCTTGTCGCGCCCGGCGGTCGCCAGCCGCGTTCCGTCTGGGCTCCAGGCCAACCCCATGACCCAGTCGGCGTGTGCCTGGATTAGCCGCGGTTCCGCCACCCCCTCCAAGTCGAAGATCCGGACGCTCCGATCCGCGCCGCACGCGGCCAGTCGCCGGCCATCCGGATGGAACGCCACGCCGAAGACCTCGTCCTCGACCGTCGCCAGTTCGCGCGAAGGCGCATCGGACCGGGGGTCGACGAGCATTACCTCTCCCAGACGGCCTGGAATGCCGGCGGCGACCGCGAGCGTCTGGCCATCGGGGGAGTAAGCCAACCCTTGGACCCGCTCGGCGATGCCGCCGAGGCGTCGGACCAAAGCGCCGTCCGCCGGATTCCAGAACGTCACTTCCCGGTAGCCGCTGGCCGCGAGCGCTTCTCCGGCGGGGGAGAACGCCAAGGCGGTAATCGGCACGGGGCGCGCGTACCGCTCTGGGGGGCCGGGGCGCGCGGGCTTTGGCGCGTAGGACGAGAGCATGGCGGCGGGATCCGGGCCGTCGAACTCCGCCCCTTGAGTGATCCAGGTTCCAATCGTGGAGATTTCCGCCTCGGACAGCGGGTCTCCCTCCTGCGGCATTCGCTCCTCCCCCTCTGCCGACAGCAGGCGAAACATCTGGCTGGCCTGGGGCTTGCGCGCGGCGACGGCCGGCTCACCGCTGGCCCCGGGCCGGGAGAGATGGGAAAAGGTATGCAGTTGGTAATCGCCCCGGGGATTTTTAAGCCCGTGGCAGGCGACGCACCTGCGCACGAGGATTGGGGCCACGTCGCGAGAAAAACTGAGGCTGACTCCTTCGGCCCCGTGCACCCCAGCGGCGGAGGCGAGCATCGCCACCCAACACACCCAGAAGCGCACGGGAGGAAACGCAAATGGCATGGCAGTATCTGGCGGACAAAGAGCACGGGGCGGTAGCGCGAACGTCCATTCTATTTCGCGGCACGGCCCCCGCCAACGGACGCTATTTGATCGCGGAGGATATCGGCGCCCTACGGCATGTCGGGAAAGGTGATGTTTCCGCGCTTGGGGTCCAAATAGTAGATCAGGCAATCCTCCAAGGCCCGCATGACCCGTTTCACCGCCGGCCAGTTGTGCTCGAAGTTTTCCAGACCGTCGGTCTCCAGCTGCTCCAGTACTTCGTCCGAGAATTCGGGGGAACTGTTGAGCCGTACTTTGGCAAAGTCGATGATGTAGGGAGGCGTGTGCATCCGATCCATTTCCACGACCATCAAGGAATCATCGAAACCCCACATGCGAGGCACCCAGAAGCCCGCAATTTGTCTGGTAAATCCAAAACTGGCCAATCGCTCGTAGCTATCGCGCTCGTTGAAGTAGCCCCGTTCCTAATTGAAAGCCTTGAGGGCCGTATCGCGCGTCGTGCTCCATACCTCTCCATCCGTGCCTCCCCCCAAAAAGCCGTTGATCTTAACGTTGCTGGGACATAGGCTTAGGTACTCTATCACGCGATCAAAGTGTACCGGGGTCGGCATGGGAATTCATCGTCCAGGGGGCGGCTACTCTGCCACGGTCGAGGGATTCTTCGTCGTTGCGGGACAGCGTTTCCGAATTGCCAAGACCAACGCCCGCGAGATTGTATTTGCTGAAGAATGTGAGCTTGCCCCCAACACGGAGGGTGAGCTGTTGATCATCATCGACGGGACGGCCAATTCCAAGCGGATCTCGATCTCCGGCGTTGCTCTTGGACGGTCCGATACGGAGTACCAGGTACTTGCTCCGTTCTAGCCCGTAGAACGACCAAGTGCTTGGCCGGCAATTGGTTGCGGAGTTGTTCTCCGGGCTGGGCGGGGAAGCGGAAATCTGGATTTCGGCATCCAATTTTCCTTGCCCGGTTCGTTGCCACTTGCCGCCTGGGTGGGTTATCATAGAGGCAACACCGGCCGGGTCGGGCGGGGGCGCTCGCTTGACGTGGCTCCCGCCAGCGTTCGTCCCGCCTTTTGCCAATCTGGTTTCATGGTTGCGGTCGTGGCGCGACAAGTGTCGCTGACCGCCGTCCGTCGTAATGATATCCCAGCGTCGCCGCGAATTGTATGAAGTTGGAGGTGGCCCCATGACGCGGAAACTTGCTTCCACGGCTCCTTGGACGCAGGCACGGTTGCCGGCGCTAGTGTTATTCGTTTCGACCTGCGCCGCCGGGTTCTGGATGGCGGCCGCATGGGGGGATGAACCCGCCGCTCCAGCGGCTGCGGCTCCCAGTCCGTCGGTCGAGGCAGCGCCCACCGCTCCCGCGGCGGCCTCGCCGGGGGGATCACGAAAACTCGAGTACAACCGGGACATCCGCCCGATCCTGTCGGAGAACTGCTTCCGCTGCCACGGTCCGGACAGCGCAGCACGCAAAGCGGACCTGCGGCTGGACAAACGGGAAGTGGCACTCTCTACGGAAGCCATCGTGCCAGGCGAGCCTGATGCCAGCAGCCTCATCGAACGGATCTTCACCAAGGATCCCGAGGCGCTTATGCCCCCCCCGGATTCCCACAAGAAGCTGAGCGATGCCCAGAAGGAAATCTTGAAGCGGTGGATCGCCGAGGGGGCCGAGTACCAATCCCACTGGTCGTATATTGCCCCCACCCGGCCGGCGCTGCCGACGGTGAAGAATTCGGCCTGGGTCCGCAATCCGATCGATGCTTTTATCCTCGCCGGGCTGGAAGCCAAGGGCCTCGCGCCGGCCCCCGAGGCGGACCGCCGGGTCCTTGCGCGGCGATTGAGCCTCGACCTAACGGGCGTCCCCCCCCGGCCGGACTTGGTGGAGGGATTTGTCCACGATTCCTCGGACAATGCCTACGAAAATCTGGTCGATAAGCTGCTGGCCATGCCGCAGTGGGGCGAACACCGTGGCCGCTATTGGCTCGACGCGGCGCGTTACGCCGACACTCACGGCATCCACTTCGACAATTTCCGCGAAATGTGGACCTATCGCGATTGGGTGATCGACGCCTTCAACCGCAATCTTCCGTTCGATCAGTTCACGATCGAGCAACTGGCGGGCGACCTCCTTCCCAATCGCACACTGGACCAGCAGATCGCCTCCGGATTCAACCGCTGCAACATTACCACCAACGAAGGGGGCGCCATCGACGAGGAATACCTCGTCCTCTATGCCCGCGACCGGACCGAGACGGTTTCGCTGGTTTGGTTGGGGACGACCGCCGGTTGCGCTACTTGCCACGACCACAAGTTCGATCCTTTGAGCCAGCGAGAGTTCTACGAGCTGACGGCGTTTTTCAATAACACGACCCAGGCCGCGATGGATGGCAACATCAAGGATACGCCCCCTATCGTTCCGGTTCCCCTTCCCGCGGATCGCGAGCGGTTCGCTTCGCTAGAGAAGGAAATTCCCGCCGCGCGCGAGGCGGTCGAAGTCCGCCGCCGCGAAACGCGCCCGGCGTTTGACGCCTGGCTGGCGACGGCGAAACCGGAAGAATTCGGGCAGGTTCTCCCGGCGGACGCCCCGTATCTTTCGCTGCCCCTGAGCGAAGGGCAGGGGAAGAAAATCAAGCTGGTTGCCAACGGCCAAGAGCGGGAAGCGGCCTTAGCCGATTCCGCGACCTGGGCCGCGGGGCCTGCTGGCACGCAAGCGGTGCAGTTGCAAGGCGCGGC
>JALHPA010000292.1 GCA_022842745.1 Pirellulales bacterium | reverse complement strand
GATGGGCCGCGTCCCGCGCGAGCGATTCGTGCCCGAGGAACTGGCCGCGTCGGCCTACGAGGATCGTGCGCTGGCCATCGATTGCGGCCAGACCATCAGCCAGCCCTACATCGTCGCCCTGATGACTCAGGCTCTCCAACTTCGCGGAACGGAACGAGTGCTGGAGATCGGCGCAGGCAGCGGCTACCAGACCGCCGTACTCGCCGAGCTGGCAGGAGAGGTCGTTGCCATCGAACGGCACGAAGAACTGGCCAGCCAGGCCGTCGCTCGGTTGGCCGAGCTTGGCTATCGCAATGTGCTTTTGCAAGTTGGCGACGGCAGCCAGGGCTGTCTTGAATACGCCCCCTACGGCGGAATTCTGGTCGCCGCCGCGGCAAGCGCCGTCCCGGACGACCTCTTGGCTCAATTAGCCCCCGCCGGCACGCTGGTAATCCCAGTCGGAGACCGCGACGGTCAATCGCTGCTGGCCGTGCGCAAGGAAAACGGCCGCGTGGTCACAACCACGCTTTCCGGTTGCCGCTTCGTGCCGCTGATCGGCGATTTCGAGCCGGAGTAACATGCGGCTTCCGTCTTCGCTTAACCCTGAGGAGGCGCTCGATCGTCGTTCCGCGCGAGGGATTAATTATCGGTTGCGATAATATCCGCTTCCCCCTCCCGCCGCTTGGCGATCCAGCTTTCTCTCGAAACTATTGCGTCGTTCGGGTTCTGATCGTTTTCCTCAAATCGATCACCTTCCCGTTTGTATTCGCGATTATTCATCCGAAAAAGATTAAAAAATTTTGGTGATCGCGCGGTCCGGCGGAGTTTTTTCGGGGGTTGAATTTAGCGGATCGCCGGTGACGAGTTGACGGCTTCCACAGGATCGATCGCCATCAATTCCGCCTCCGGCGCCATTTACCACCAACGAGAAACCAACCCCTTTTAGCCATGCCCACTCCAACCTTTCCCACCACCCCCACCTTCCCCGGCATTTGCCGCATCGATGGCACAATTTCCGGACCCCGACCCTTCCCGTCGCCTGCTGCCGCGGCATCGGTCAGCGGCATGTCGCCTCAGGATCGTTTCGTCGAGGTGCTCCGCCGCACCATTCCACTCCTCCCAGGCGAGGTCCAGCAGGAGTTTGCCGCCCTCCTTTCGCCCAGCAACCTGATTCTCATCGCTGCGACGCTCGCTGCCTGGGCCGGTTCGCATTACTTGGGAGTCGGCTTTGTCGTCGATGGATTGCTGCTGTTGGGCGGCGCACTGTTCCTCGGCTACCAGGTGATTACCGCGGCGGTCGATTTTTGCAATGCCGTGTACCTCACCGCTTCGGCCACGACTTCCGCCGAGCTGGATCGCGCCGCGCAGCTATTTGCCAATTTCGTCGCGGTGGTTGGCGTAGCCGCCTTCAGCGCCCTCGTTCTCAAGGGCGCGAAGCGCGCCGCCCCGGCGGGCCGCGCCGCCATCGCCGGCATGGCCGCCAAAGCCTACGGCGGCTTCACGCCCTCGCATTACCGCGTCTTTCAATGGGTTGCAAAGGTCGAAAACCGCATCATTGCCGTCCGCAATACGAATCCTCTCTCCACGCCCTGGATCGAGAAGGGCTTTCCCGCCAAACCGATCGACATCAAGGCGCACACCAGCAAAACCACCGGCATCGTCACTTCCGCCAACGCCGCCGAAACCCAGGCCGCCCGCGCCGCCGGATACTACGTCGTCGACGCCGATGGCATTCCCCGGAACGCGGCAGGCGTGGAACTGAAGCTGGCGACCCGGCCCGATTGGCCCGTGGAAGCGGGGCAAATTATCGACGCCCGCCAACTCAAGCCGCTGGTCGGCGACTACGATCTGTTGGCCGTCATCGATCCAGGCGCCACGGGCCGGAATATTGTCCTGGCGGCGGATCGCGGCCAGACGTTGTCGAACTGGACCAATCCGGAGACCAACCGCATCGCCGCGGCCCTCAATCGCTGGATGGACCAAGCCCGAGTGATGCACGGCGCTCACGATAGCTTTGCGGAAGCCGCGACCGCCGGTCCCTCGACGGTGTTCTTCCCGGATGGCAGCGTGCTTCAGCTTTCCACCAACGAAGCGATTGCGATGTTTTACCGGCAGATCGGCCGGGCATCGATCATCAAGCCGTGAGCGATGGAGGGTCGTCCCGCTGGGGGTGATGTTCATCCCCTACGACTTATCCTCAAGAAACTTGATTTCCCAGTTCGAGAGCTGGGAGCGGATTTCGTCCCAGCTCAGCCGCGCCCAGCCCAGCCGGCTGACCGAATCGGAGAGCGGATCGGGAGTGGGGTGCGGGACGCAGGCCCGTTCCACCTCGTCCTCGAGGGCCGAGAGCCAATCGGGCAAATCCAATCCCGCGCCATTCGGTTCCGCGGCCAACTGGCCCGCCTCGCGCTCCAGCTCGACGAACGCCGCCTCGCTTCCTCCTTTCTGCGCCCCCTCGGCGGCCGGTTTGACCAGCGCCCGCACGCGGTCGATCGCCAGTGAGCGGACAAACCGCTCCCCCAGCCGGTCCGACACGGTCGACAGCCGCATGCCGTACTTGTGCTCGAGCTGTTCCAGTTTGGCCAGGTGCTGCTGCGCGGCTTGGTGCGTCCGATCGGTCATGGCTTGCCGCCACAGCGCCGCTGCCCCCAGCCGCCCTCGCCGCACCAGGGCCTCGTGCGCCATCATCACCGGCCGCAAATTCCAATGCACCCGTTCGTAGGCCGCTTTGACCCGCAAAAAGTCCAGCAGAGTGTAGGTCAATTCACCCCGGTCCGACTGCGTCGTGGTGGCGTTGAAGTCGCGGTACTCGCCGAAGTTTTCCACCACCGCCTCGATCACCAGCGAGAGGTGTTTTTTGGCCTCGACCCGCGACAGACCTTCGTCCAATGCTTGCACCAGCGTTAGATCTTGCGTGTCGGGGTCGTCGGCCAACCGATTCAGCCAGGTTTCCACTCCCTGGTGCAAAATCGCCCGCAGATTTCCCAAATGGAAGAATTTATGCGTAAACAGGTCGCCGCCGTACTGCTCGATGAAGGCCGCCGTCGCGGCCCATTCCTTGTCGCCGGCCACTTTCTCCAGTGCCGACAGCCGCAGCGTCCGGCTGTGGCTCAGCCACTCGTTCAAAAGCGACTCCGTCACTTCCTGCTGCAGGCATTCGATCAATTGCGCGTCCGCCGTTTCGGCGTCGTCGTGCGGCCAGTCCGCCGACGACTCGATCAGGCTCTCGACCACCGCCTTGTAACCGACCTCGAACAGCCGGTCGAATTCCGTCACCGCCCCCCCCCCTTGCGGATGGTCCCGCTCCATCGCCCGGGCCGTCTGCAGCAGTTGGCAGGTCTCCCGCAGCATTCCCAATCGAGGCAGCCGCCGCAGCAAGTCGCGAAAAGTCTGTTGCAACCGCCGCGCCGCCGCGATCCGCCGCGCGTCCCCCCCCTTGGCCAGCGGCACGTACAATAGCGGCTGCCGATGCACGGCCGACAGAAACACCGGCCACCGCCGCCGGGCCTCTTCCGCGTCCCCCGCCAGCACCGCCGACCAGAGCCGCGTCGCCGGCCACCAATACTCCGGCAGCTCGCTCTCCTCGGGGCGGCTCTGCCCCCCCTGCGCCGACACCGCCCCCAGCAGTTGCTCCGCGTCGGTCATCGACACCATCGTCGAGATGACCTTCTCCAAGAGCGTCTCGCGAATGATCCGCCGCCGGTCGTATTCCAACAGCGCTTCGTGAGACGACGACGAGGCCACGAGCGGCTGCCGCTCGATCGCATGCGCCAGGTGTGCCAAATCCCGCCGGTTGCGGTTGGCCCGCGCCTGCCAGGCAGCGATCGCCTCGTCTCCGGCGGGAGGCTCGCCGCGCGGCCCCGCCGTCAGCATCGCCTCGCCGCAGGCCAGCGCCGCGAGCTTCCAAAGCCGGGCCACCGTCGTCAGAAACGCCAGCCGATTCGCGACCCGCGACGATTCCCCCTCCAGTTCGTATTCGGTCGGTTGTCCCCCCGCCTCGAGCATGTCGGCGTCGATCCCGTCCGCCGTGCTGTCCCGGTAAATCACCTCTTCGTAGGCCGCCCCAAACAAATCCTGCTCGTCCTCGTCCTCCTCGGCGGCCGGCTCGTCCGATCCGGTAAACTCCCCCGTTTCCAGCCGCGGGACCTCCCAGAACTGGTCCGCATTGGCCTCCAGATGATCGAAAAATCGCTCGATCAGCTTCCGCCGGGCTTTTCCTCTCGCCGCGCCCCCTCCCTCGTCTCCGCCGACGGTCTCCAACGCCCTCCGCATCCAGGTCGCGGCCAGCGAATGAAACGACAGCCGCCCGTCCTCCAAGGCGGTCCGCTCCGCCTGGCCCAACCAGTGCATCAACAGCGCTTGCGCGGCGGACAGATCCCCTCGTTCCAATAGCGCCTCCACCACGCTGGCGTAGGCCTGCGGACTGTCGAATTGCTCGGCGTGCGGTCGCCAGAACGCCGTGTCTCCTCCTTCCGGCCCGACTTTGTGCCAGGCGGCCAGCGCCTTGGCCACCCGCTCGGCCGCCGCGTACGACTCCGACCCGGACACCCGCTTGATGGTCGACACCGTCGTCGTCGCGAACCGGTCCCACCACTCCGCCAACTGGCGAAAACTTCCCCGCACCGCCTGCTCCTGCTCCGCCGCGTCGGCCGCCGCCGCCTCGTGCCACAGCCGCGCGTGCAGGGCGAAGATCTGCTCCATCAGCTCCAGCAAATCGTCCACGCGCAAGTCCGGCACGCTGTTCTCCACCGCCGGAAACAAGCTGAACTGCCCTCCGAATCCCAAAATGTTCCACGGATCGACGATCGCCCCGCACTCGATTCCACGCTCCAATAGCGCCTCGATCTCGTCCAGCCGCCCCACCGCCGATTCCAAATCCCCGCAATTCGCCCGCTGGTTCGCCGCCGTCAATAAACAATGCAACTGGCACACCATTCTCGCCGACGCCGCAGGCACGATGCTCGCCTGCCGCATGGCCGCGTCGGGATACCCCAGCCGGGCGAATTGGATCGCCAGATGGGCATGTTGCATTTGCAGCGCCCTCCGCCGCGCCAGCGCTCCATTCAAATGCTGCCGCGCGGCGGCGAACGGCTGCCGCAGCGCCGCCGCTTCGGCGCGTA
>JALHPA010000291.1 GCA_022842745.1 Pirellulales bacterium | reverse complement strand
CAGGCCCTGTGGGGTCCGCGGGGAGAGTCGGTCCCGGACCGGGTGATCCTGTTGGGACTGGACATCAAGATGTTCTACGGCGGTCCGAAGGAGGCGATCATGCACGGCATCTACCGCCAGAACTTCGGCTATACCGACATTGTCATCGGCCGCAAACACGCCGACGCCCCGTACCACGACGGCAAACCGATCTGGGGCGATTTCGACGCCCAGGAGATTTTCGGCAAGCTCAAGGGCGACCTGAAGATTCAACCCCTTAAGGTGGGCTTTGCCGCCTATTACGATTCGATCGGCCGCGTCGATCTGATGGAAAGCCACCCCGACGAAAAGCCGGTGTTCATCTCCGGCAAGGACGTCCGCAACACGCTTCTCGCCGGCCAACAGGTCGACCCGCGGATCATGCGGCCTAGCACGTCCACGATCCTGGCCCAAGCAATGGCTGCCAAATAGCGGCGGTAAGAATTGCAGCGGTCAAAAATAGCGGCGGGGATCAGAGCCAGCCGACCCAGGGGGGGATGGGTGAGGGCCGGATGGATCCCCTGCCGCTGCGTTGCCGCGAAACTCTCGTAATTTGTGAATCGACGGCAATCGGCTCTCAAGCCGCCCGGCGTCGAGCCGCCCAGAGCAACACGCTTCCGCCCAGCGCCGCCAGAAGCAGCGTGGCCGGCTCGGGAACCGCGGCCACGTCTGTAATGCGACCAACTCCGTCAAAGGGATTGACGGTTGCGTAGCGTGCCGCGGTGACTTGCCCCCCCAGACCGCCCGCCGCTGGCGCAGCGGCCAAAAACTGCTCGAGCGCCTCTTGGTAGAGGATCGTGTTGGTGAGGTTTTCAAAATCCAGGCCGAGCGCCTGGAACGGGTAGCCGTCTCCTCCGTTGGCAAGAAAGTCGATCGTGCTCATCGACACGTTCCGCGCCAGAGGCGCAATGACGCCGTTGTTCACGATCGGGGTCCCGTCATCGAGTGTGATTTGCAGCACCCGGCTGCCAGCCGGCAAGCGCGAATCGAATACCAGCGACATTCCGGAGAGCTGAGGGAATCGGCCTTGCGCCGAACCCAGCGGCGTCGAGGCGGCCACGCCGTGCTCCAAAAGCGCCTTAAGCTGACTGGGCGTGATCTCGTCCACCTTTACGACCAGGTTCGTGAACGGCAGCGTGTCGAACGCCTCTCCCCGCGTGACCGGCCCGTCGTTGATCGAAGCGCGAATTCCGCCGCCGTTCTGAAGAGCGATATCCGTCTGACCCACGAAGCGGAAAGCATCGGCCACCAGGTTGCCCAGATTGGTCTCGGCGTTCCGCACACCTGGCACGAACGGCGTCGTGGCGGTGGCAGCGGCGCCTCGCGCGCCGTTCAGTGCGATCTCCGATTGGCCGATTACCTGCGAGTTGAGAGCGTTGATGAAAGTCGTCACCGGGGCGACGACATCGGCCTGCAGCGAGGCGTCACCCACCACCCGGTCCGCGTCCTCCGGTCGACCCGATACCCGCCGCATCTTCGTGCCGGTTTCCAATACCGGGATTCCGCTGCCGTCGCGCTGGATCTCGCCGGCGGCGTCGAGCTGCAGGTTCAGCACTCCGACGTAGCGATTGCCGAAGTTCGAGGTCGTCACCAGTACCTTTTCGCCGTTGGCGTCGGACACTACGTTGGGATACGGCGACAGGGCCGGAAGGTCGAACGCGGCCGGGCTGGCGTTGGTCTGAATGGTGACGTCGCTTGGGCTGGCCATCAATTCGTGCCCGCCGCCTGAGAGCACCACGTCCACGTTCCGCAACTGGGGAATGACCAGGTTGATCTCATTGGAAGCGTTTTGGAGGTGGCTCATCAGCACGATGGTCGTGGCGCCCTGATTTCGCAAGGCGTCGACTTCGGCCTGGACGAGCGTCGTCATCGCGGTCAGATTCTGCGCTTCCGTTAGGGCCGGATCAAAATTCTTCAGCGTAATCGCGCCGGGCGAGGAGATGCTCGGCAAAAGAGGCGTGGTCGCGCCGACCAGCCCAATTTTGTTGCCGGCCGCGGTGGTCACGATCTTGCTGGCGGCGACCGTGCCGGAATTGGCGAGGGACTGAAAGGCGGGGGTACCGCTGAAATTCAAATTGCTCGATAGGTAGGTCGTGCCCGACATCTGCGCGAATCGAGCGGCCAAGTCCGGCCCCAGGTCGAATTCGTGGTTCCCAAATACCGCCGCGTCGAAGCCGATATCCCGCAAGGCGATCGCATCGTAAAAATCCTGTCCTCCGTCGTTAGCCGCGGTGGCCAGGTTCGCCAGGCTGGCATTGAATCTTGGCCCGGGGAGGAACGCATCCCCCGCGTTGAGCGTGAGCACGCTCCGGCCGGCCGTGGAGGCAAGCGATCGCTCGTCCTGAATGACCGCGGCCAACCGGTCGACGCCCCCGTAGAAGGAGAGGATATTGGACGCACTATCGCGAACGTTCCCCGCCGCGCTGAGCAGCCACGATTCCTGATCGCCGACGTGCAATATGGTCACATCCTCGATTGCGGCGGCCCACGTCTGATCGTGGAAGCCCGCCATCGCACTGCATAGGGCGATCGCCAAGACAAGTCGATTGAGCATGGTAAAATTCTCCTTGGATGATAACTCGGGGGTGACGCGGAGCGATCGCGGCGGCGGCGCCATCGCTGGTCTAGACTGTGGGTGGGGGAAATCCGGGTTGGCCCGGTTTGGTTCCTCCAAGACTGTCACGGTTGTTCGGCCGTATCGAAGTCGATTCGGTCGCAGCGGGTCCGCCACTTGCGCGATCGCGATCTCTCTGCGATGCTTGGGCGCTGCGTAGGTTAGTTATCGATCGCTGGCGACGTCAATCAGACGGACCGAATTGCACGGATATCTAACGGAAAGCGAACACGAGGCAAACCAATTCGGCCGGCGCGCTTGTTTTTGCCCCGGTTTTTTGGCGATCGGCGGGTGAAACTGGCGTCCAGCGACCGGTCCCGCGGAGGGATACTGGCATCATCGCCGGTGGGAGATTTCTATTTGCTTTTTGTTGCCCCACAATGGTAGCCTTGCATCAATATTCTGGTGTGAAATACGAAGTACAGGTTGTTCGCGCTGCCCGGAATTATCTCCCACACAAGTCTTTCGGCAGGAGTGATTTATGATGGTCGGAATCGCATTTACGGAGATTCTCCTCGTCGCGGCATTGCTCGGAAGTTCCCCTCTCAGCCTGCCGCTGTCGTTGCCCCCCCTGCCGGAAGACCCGGTCCTGTCTCAAATCGCTCCCGAGGAGTGCCTTTGGTACTTGTCCTGGAACGGCGTCGCCAAGGCCGACCCGAAAAGCCCCAACCACACCGAACAACTGATCGCCGAAGAGGAAGTGCAACGCTTTCTCGGCGAAATCGAAGCCCGGCTCCGCGACGCCCTCCGCAAAGGCGCTCCACAGAATCCACAAGGCGCCGAGCTGGCCAACCAGGCGTCCAAGTTGATCGCCGCCTTTGTCAAACGGCCGATGGCGGTCTACATCGAATCGGTCACGATCACCCCCCAAGGCCCCGGCGTCCGCGGCGGGCTGGTCCTCAGCGGCGGCGACCAGGCGGACGAAATCCGCGCGGCGATCGAACAGATCGAGTCCACTCTACTGACGGGTCGTGGCGGCGCGGTTCCCACTGGTGGAGGAACCCCCGGCAAGGCGAATGATCCGCAAGCTGCCGGAAAATCGAAATGGCGGAAGCTCCCGACCCCGCCAGGGGCGCCAGAAGTCGAATACGGCTGGCAGGAAAAGTACCTGATTGTCGGCTTTGGTGCCGGTTCCGCCGACGAAATCGCTGCCCGCTTCACCGGCGCTACTCCCAACTGGCTCGCCAACATCAAGAAGCAGCTCAAGGTCGAGCGGCCCGCCATGCTGCACTTCCTCAACTTGCAGCAGATTCGCGTCATGGCGCAATCGGCCTTGGCCGTCCAGGGCATCAACGTCTTCGGACCGCTCGGACTGAACAACGTCATGCACTATGCCAGCGTTAGCGGCCTGGAAGGCGAAGGCAGCATTTCCCGCACCCAAATCGCTACCAAGAGTAAGCCTTCAGGCATTTTGGCCCTGATGGGAGACAAGCCCCTTCAAGCCAGCGACCTGGCGCGAATTCCCAAGGATGCCACGATTGCCGCCGCCGCTCGAATCGACGCCGACCGCGTGTTCAATGAAATCCAGTCGACGGTTGCCAAGATCGACCGGAGAGCGGGCGAGGAAATGCGCCGCGAACTGGCCGAAATGGAAAAACACCTTGGGCTGAGCATCTCCGGCGACATCCTCAAGTCCTTAGGAGACGTCTGGACCCTATCCAGCGCTCCTAGCGAAGGAGGGATTCTGATCACCGGCCTGACGCTGACGGTATCGGTCAAGGACCGCGCCAAGCTCGTCGCCGTGCACGACAAACTGGTCGCGTCCGCGCGGTCGGCCGACGCCGCCGCACGGCAGGGTCTCCCGCCAGGCGCCCGCCGCCGCGGCGTGGAAATCGCCGACTTTGACTTCCATGGGCAGAAAATCTTCTTTGCGAATTTCATCGGAGAGGAAGTCCCGTTCGCCCCCGCTTGGTGCATTACCGATTCTGAACTGATCGTGGCCCCCTTTCCGCAGATGATCAAAGCTCGCCTTTCGCGCGGAAGCGCCTCGGGGAGTCTCGCCGACGTACCGGATGTTGCCAAAGCTCTCCGCTCGTCGACGCCCCCGACGGGGATCGTGTATCAGGACACCGCCACGATTTTTCGCACCGTGTATCCGTTCGCTCACATGTTGGCCAGTTTTGCCTGCGGGGAATTGCAGCGGGAAGGAATCGACATCGACGTTTCCCTGTTGCCGTCGGCGGCGGCAATTGAAAAGCATCTTCGCGTTGGCGTAACGATGATCCATACCGCCAACGACGGCGTCTATCTCACCAGTACCGACAGCCTGCCGATCGCTACCGCGGCGCTGCCTATGGCGCTCGGCCCGGCGATGTTCTTCACGATGGCCCGCAGTCGGGTGGTGCATGCGAAAATGGAGGAAGCCAGGGCCGTTCGCGACGTGGCACGGGCGACCGAACACGTTGCGGCGGTCATAAACCCCGCCGCCGCCGCACGGCAGCAAAGCGTGAATAACCTGCGCATGATTG
>JALHPA010000290.1 GCA_022842745.1 Pirellulales bacterium | reverse complement strand
CAGGGCTGGGGGAATGCATGGGTTCCATGCTACCCAGCGGCCAGGGTCGGCCGAAAGGGCCTGAGAATGTATGGCACGGCGGGGATTATTTGCACTCGTCGCTGGAACGGGCGGCCAGAACGCGCTCGATCTCGTCGGCGGACATGCCGCGCTCGATCATTTCCCGCTTGAGGGCCGCCTCTTGCTCGGCGCGGCGGTTTTGACACCAATAGTGGCAAACGACGGGAACCGTCGAGATTAAGACGATGGCGCCCCAGAAAACGAGCGTGGTGTTTTGCCACCAAGCGTCGTTCATTGTCATTTGTTGAGCAAAGAAGGGAGCCGAAAGCAGGTCGAGGTGCATAGGAAACGCTCCGGGGGAGGGATGTGGCCGATATCAACCGCCAACCTATTCGCTGGCGGCGGGGGTTTCTTGGCGGCCGCGAACGGGGCGCGTCGGAGGAATGTCGATTTTTTGTAGGATAACGCGGGGGAGTGGAAAAAAATACCTACAGCGCGATCGCGGCCGGATGGCGGCGGGGGAGCGGGGGGGAGCGGATGCCCTTGCCCGCGGGCCGCGCGGAGGTTTAAGATGACGGGCCGAGGCCGGTTCCGCGGGTGATAGCGGGTAATTCGCGGCGCGGAGACGAAGGACGCGCTGCGGTCACGATCGACCTTTTGGCTGCCGGCGGTTCGACCGCCGGAGATTCTGCACCGTGCGCCCGACCCGGAAAGGGAGTTGATGTCGCCGTATTATTTTTGGACAACCGGGCTGTTGTTTGCGGAAGGGGAGGCCGCCGGTCAGGGGGGAGCGCCGGCGAGCAGTCCGCTGCAGTACTTGCCGCTGCTGGTGATTGGGGTGTTGTTTTATTTTATCCTGATCCGGCCGGAGAGCCGGAAACGGAACGAGCATAAGGCGTTGTTGGAAGGTCTGAAGCGGAACGACCGAGTGGTCACGGTGGGGGGGATTTACGGCACGGTAGCCAACGTGCAGCGAGAGGCGGACCGAGTGACATTGAAGGTCGACGAGGGGAACAACGTGAAGATTGACGTTACCGTGGGGTCGATCGCCCGGGTGTTGGGCGGCGCGGCCGAAGGCGAGAAGGAATCATCCTAGGCGCTGGAGTTTCGAGGGCCGATTGAGGGCCAGAGGCCCGACGATCGCGACCGGCCGGCGCCCATCCGATAGGCGTATTTCAGGGAAATTGCTTTATGTCGTCGCTTTTAAGTGCGTTTGCGCTATTTTCACAAGCCGAAGGGGCCGTGCTGCCGTGGCACCGGGAGAGCTGGTTTTTGTGGCTCGTGGCGGTCGCGGTGTTCGCCGGTTCGATCGGCCTGGGGGTGATGCTGAGCCGGATTTGGCGGATGCCGGAATACGCCACGAAATTCAGCGTGATTTTGTTTTCGGTGATCGCGGGGATTGTGGTCTGTCTGATGAGCTGGCCGCCGAAGCTGGGGATCGACCTGAGCGGCGGGGTGATCCTGGTTTATGAGGTGGACGAGAAGAACGCGGACGCCCCGTTGAACCTGGGTCTGGAGCAGGAGCGAATCGATCGCAATCTGAACGACGAAAAAGCGTTCAACGGGCGAGCGACCGTGGACGTCGTGGGTGGCAATCAGATTCGGATCACGATCCGGAACGGGACCGACGCCGACGTGCGGCGGGTGCAGGAACTGGTCGACCGGCTGCAAATTGAGAGCGCCAATATCGAGTTCGACGCCAGCAGCGAAGAGGGTGCCAACCGGACGGTGCTGTTCCGCGCGACCTCAAAGGACAAGGGGGGGGTGGACCTGGACAAGCTGATCGACGCCTTGAATAAGCGGATCAATCCTGGTGGGCAGCGGGAGGTGATCGTGCGCAAGTTTGGCGTGGACCAGGTGGAGGTGATTATTCCGGAGGTGGACCAGGCCGAGATCGATCTGTTGAAGCGCAAGATCAGCACCGCCGGATTGCTGGAATTTCGGATTGTAGCGAATCCCATCGACGACGCCGAGCTGATCAAGCTGGCGGAGCGGCAACCGGGGGACGATGTGGTGGTGGGGGGAGTCGTCAAGGGGCGGTGGGTGAAGGTCAGCAAAAATATTCTCGACCGGCGTGAGGAGCCGCCGGGCACGACCCGGCGGAACGCGGCGGGGGAACTGGAAGTGCTGGTCCGGATCGACCCGCAGAACGTGACGGGTCAATACATTACTCGGTCGACGGCAGCGTATGGCGCCACGGGATCGCCGGAGGTGCATTTCAGTTTTGACACCATTGGCGCAACGCGGTTTGGGCAGCTTACGAGCGCCAATCGGCCGGACGAGGCGACGGGCTTTAAGCGCCTGTTGGGGATCATTTTGGATAATGAGTTGATCTCGGCCCCGAGCCTGAACGCGGTGATTACTTCGGAGGGGACGATCACCGGGATCAGCGATCCGAAAGAGGTGGATTTCATTGTGGGTGTATTGAACGCAGGGAGCTTGCCTGCGGCGTTGCAGAAGGTGCCGGTGAGCGAGCAGTCGATCTCTCCGCAGTTGGGAGATGACACGATTCAGTCGGGAGCGACGGCGATCGTCATTTCCACGATTTTGATTCTGGTGTTCATGCTGGTGTATTACCACTTCGCGGGCCTGGTCGCCGACATGGCGGTGATCTTGAACGTGCTGTTGGTGGTGGCGTTGATGATTGTGTTGAAGGCGGCATTCACCTTGGCCGGTTTGGCGGGATTGGTGCTGAGCGTGGGCATGGCGGTGGACGCGAACGTGTTGATTTACGAGCGGATGCGCGAGGAGCAGCAGCGCGGGGCGGGGCTGCGGATGGCGATTCGCAACGGGTTCGGGCGGGCGATGTCGACGATCGTGGACAGCAACCTGACGACGCTGATCACGGGCATCGTCTTGTACGCGATTGGCACGGACCAGCTAAAGGGATTCGCAATCACGTTGATTCTGGGGTTGCTGCTGAACTTGTTTACCGCCGTGTATTGCGCGCGGGTGGTGTTCGACGTGGCGGAGCGGCGGAAGTGGCTGACCAAGTTGACGATGATGCGGATATTGGGAGAGACGAATTTTGATTTTGTGAAGCCGACGAAGTATGCTATCGCGGCATCGCTGGCGGTGATCGGGATCGGGTTGGCGGCGGCGGTCGATCGGGGGGCGGGGCTGTTCGATATCGACTTTACCGGCGGGACGTCGATCCAGATCGCGCTTAAGCAAGACGCCGCGATGCCGGTGGACAAGGTCCGAGAGATTGTGGCGGGGAAAGTCGGCGGGCAGGAGGGTTTGCCCGATCCCACCGTGAGCAGCGTGGCTCAATTTGGCGACGATCCGGGTGAATCGAACCGGTACTACAAGATCGATACTTCGATTCGGGATCGGGCCGAGGTGCAAGAGCGGATCAAGCAGCTATTCGCGGGGAAGCTGCAAGTGCATGAAATGCGGTTCGAACAGATGGCCGCCATTCCGGGAACGGGGCCCGGGGGAGTGAATAACGGCACGGCGGAGTCGCCGCAAACGCCGCCGACCGCTTCGGAATCCGGGAAGGCCGAAGCTGGGAAGACCGAAGCTGAGAAAACCGACAGCCCGAAGGCGGAAGCAGAGAAGGCAGGCGCAGAGAAGGCAGACGCTGAAAAGGGGACAGCCGCGGGGGATGTGCCCGCGAAGGAAGAAAATAAATCGACGAGTCAAGGCGAGGGAGATGTCGGAACGAGCGGCGCCGGAGCGGCGACGCCCACGGAGACGAAGGGCGCGGAGCCCGCGCCGGCGGAGAATAGATCAACCACGGAAGCTCCGGCAGGAGAGACATCGCCAAAAACGGGCGGGCAGAGTTCGCACGTGCCGGCGAAGCGGCTCTTGGCGGCAGGGACGGTGAGCGCGATCACGCTGCTTCAGGCCGAAGGTGGCGCGGCAGTGGAACCGGCCAAGGCAGTGGAACCGGCCAAGGCGGAGGAGGGCAAACAGGAAGGGTCCGAGGGGGAGAAGCAAACGGAGGAGACCAAGGCTGGCGAGGTTAAGGCTGGCGAGGTTAAGGCTGGCGAGGCGAAAGGGGACGCGGCGAAATTGGAAGGGGCCAACTTGGAAGGAACGAAGGGGGAGTCGCCGAAAGCCGAACCCAGCGATTCGACGACGGAGAAGGGGGACGCCGCCAAGAATGAGTCGGCTGCGGCGACGGCGGGAGGAAAAGGCGCCGATACGGCCAGCAAAGACGCGACCACGACGGAATCGAAAAGTTCGACGCCCGCCGATTCGACGAAAGCAGCACCGCCCGCGGCAGGGAAGGTTGGACCCGTGGCTGGCCTGCCGGGGATCGATCCGGCGGCGACTCCGACGCCGGGTGGGGACTTGTTCGCGGGGGGGTCGCGGGTGCGGCTGGAGTTCCCAGGCAAGATTACTCGAGAAGCGTTGTCCGACACGATCCGGCAAGCGCTGCGGGATAAGACGATTGGAGCGCAGTTCGATCTGAAGCAATTGGACGACCCAACACAGGCGCGGAGTGCGCGCCCGTTTGCCACGTGGGAGTTGAGGACGACGCTGCCGCCGGACCAGTTGAAGCCGCTGCTGGATGACTTGCAGTCCAGTTTCCAGGCAACGCCGGTGTTTGCGGCGGTGAGCAATATTGGCGGAAAGGTGGCGAGCCGTGCCCAGGAAATGGCGCTGTTGGCGCTGTTGGCCAGCATGGTGATGATCGTGCTGTACGTGTGGTTCCGCTTTCAGAATATTGTGTTTGGTTTGGCGGCGGTGGTGGCGTTGGTCCACGACGTGTTGGTGACGGTGGCGGCGTTGGCGGTGAGCTCGTATGTGACCGGGTTTCTCGGCTGGGCGCAGGTCGATCCGTTCAAGATCAGTCTGGAGGTGGTGGCGGCGCTGTTGACCATCGTGGGATTTTCGATCAACGACACGATCGTCATTTTCGACCGAATGCGCGAAATCAAGGGGAAGAGTCCGGAAGTGACCGACACGATTGTCAACAAGGCGGTGAATCAGACCTTGGGCCGGACGATTTTGACCTCCGGGACCGTGTTGATCGTGACGATCATTCTGTATTTCTTTGGCGGGCAGGAGATTCACCCCTTCTCGTTCGCGATGCTGGTGGGCCTGGTAAGCGGCACGTATAGCACGGTGTACATTGCCTCGCCGTTGGTGCTGTGGTTGCGAAAGCCG
>JALHPA010000289.1 GCA_022842745.1 Pirellulales bacterium | reverse complement strand
AACTGGGCCGGCGGCGATTTACGAATTTGCTGGTGGAGGGGGGAAGCCGGGTGTTGGGGACGCTGTTCGATCTGAATCAGATCGACGAGGTGCATGTCTTTATCGCCCCCAAGTTGATCGGGGGGCAGGGAGCGCTGGGGCCAAGCGGGGGGGGGGGGGGGGCAACGCGGGCCGAGGCGCTGCGCTTGCGCGAGCCGCGATGGCAGAAGGCGGGGGAGGAGATGTACGTGACGGGGCGCTGCGAGCGGTAGCGCTCGGGGAACGGACGCGGAGAGCCTCCTCCGACAACGCGCGAACCCCTCGAACGATCAGCCGGCTTTGGCCCGCAGGTCGGGGAGGGATTCCACGGGGACGGCGACGGCGGCATCGTCGTCGACGGGGCGGATTTTGATGGTGGCGTTGGGCGGCACGCGCCGTTCCTGCACGAAGCCGCGGGTTCCCCCAGAGAGGAATTCGTGGAAGACGGCCGCCGGACCGGTCGAGAATTCTTCGCGCAACCGTTCGAGGACTTCGGTCCACTTCATACCGCGGCGGTAGATGATGCGGTACGCGGCCTTGAGCTCGGCGACCTGGTCGGAGGTGAAGCCGTTGCGGCGCAAACCGATCAGGTTGAGGCCGACCACGCAGCCGGAGTTGCCATCGATCATCAGGTAGGGGGGCACGTCTTGAACGACGCGGGCGTGCCCGCCGACCATTGCGAGAGCGCCGATGCGGCAGAATTGATGGACGCCTACCGCTCCGGAGAGAAACGCCCGGTCGGCGACGGTGACGTGCCCGGCGAGGAGGGTGTTGTTGGCCAGGACGACGTGGTTGCCCAAGCGGCAGTCATGGGCGACATGGGCGCAGGCCATCAGCAAGTTGTGGTCGCCGATCAGAGTGGCGGCGTCCTCTTTCATGGCCCGGTGGAGGGTGGCGTGCTCGCGGATGGTGTTATGGGCGCCGATCACCAGGCGGCCGAGTCGATCGGATTTCTTCAGGTGCTGGGGATGGCCGCCCAGGATGGCGGCTTCATGGACGATGTTGTGGGGGCCGAGGGTGGTACCTTGTTTGATAACGCAGTGGGAGGCGATGATACAGCCTTCGCCAATGACGACATCGGACTCAATAACGGCGAACGGTCCAATCGTAACGTCGTGCCCTAGGTGGGCATTGGGATTGACGATGGCGAGCGGATGGATGTTCACCGGCGGTCCCCCGGGTAAGAATGTCTTGTGGCGTGGACGAGCGATGGGCAGGTCCGCTAGCGTCGTTCCGCGGTCGGGTGCGGCACTTGCAAGTCGGGAACTGCCCGCCACGTTTTTATCGGTTGTGACGGCGGATGGGGTTCAAACAGATAATCGGGCTGTAGCGGAACGCAGGTTTTTCTGGTGGGGGCGTACACGCGGTCCGGGAGGGATGATAAGTTGGCGTTGGGTTTGCGGTTGTGGTGACTGGCGCGACCGGCGAGGGAGGTCGGAATTGGCGTTTTGGGCAAGGAGATGGCGGGAGACGGAATCGGCGTAGCATCTGTTTTTGTGGTTTAATATATCCGAGAGAATCATGGCTACTAATGAAGAGTTGTACGACGAGGCGGACCGTTTGAAGGATGCTGGCAAGCTCGACGAGGCGATCGCCAAATTGAACGAGTTGCTGGCCCAGGATGAGAGTTACGCGCTGGCCCATTCGGCGTTGGCGGTGCTATACACGCGGCTCAAGCGGCACGAGGAGGCGATCCGGCATGGGCAAAGGGTTTGCCAGTTGGAGCCGAACGAAGCGTTCAGTTTTACGGCGATGAGCGTGACGTATCAGCGGGCCGGGAAGATTCCGGAGGCGGAAGACGCGATGGCACGGGCCAGAATGCTGCAAGGGGGAATGCACTAAAGCCGGAAGGCCGAAGGGCTTTCCCCAGGCGAGAGGGTATCCGGCGAGCGAGCGGTTACTCCGAGGGGAGGACCTCGCCGCCTGCACGGGTGGAGAGGGCCTTCCAGACGTCGAGATGGACATCTTCGCTCGTGAAGCGGGTGCCGCCATCGGCAAGGGCGATGTGGACGCCGCCGGTGTGGCGGCTGCGGGCGGCGCGCCAGCCATAGACGGCGTAGCGCACGGATACGTCGCCGATCAGGCGGTTGGCGACGCAGTCGATCTGAGGAGAGTTGGGGGTGCGGTGGTGGTTGTAGAGGCCGCAGCGGTATTCGCCATTGACCCAGGCGAAGCCGCGGAGGTTGGTGACGTTCCACTGGGCGGCGCTTGAGCAGGCGGACTCGGTGAGGGGGGTGATGAGGGTGAAAGCGTAGCTGAGGCTGGGGTCGACGCGGGTCCGGTCGGTGAGGTTCTCTGATCCTTCGCCGAGAGTGCTTTCGGAGAAGGTGACGGTTTTGCTGGTTCCGTCGCGAATTTCGCCGGGGCGAACGCGGGAGTTGACGAAGAACAGACCATCGGTGGCGAAGGGGGTTCCGCCGTCGCGGCCGCTGCCAGTGGAGGCGGCGTAATTGGTGGGGCCAAAACCGGCGGAGACTGGCTGGGCGCGATCGCTGGGGCAGAGGAATTCGGCGACGACGAGGGAGGCGCCTTGGGCGTTTTGGGGGGTGACTTGGAGGTTGGGGCCGTAGAGGGGAACGGTGAGATCGAGCGACCGATAGGCGGCGGTGTTCTCCAGGTACGGCGTGAGATGGGCGAGGGCGGACCAGCGATAAAAGGTGTGGGGGGTGGCGGGCGAGGTGGGGAATTCCTTGGCGTCCGCCCCCGGTGGATAACGGCGGCGGGCGGTGAGGTAATTGGCGGCAGCGATGTTGATCTGCCGGAGGTTATTGAGGCATTGCGTGCGGCGGCCGGCCTCGCGAGCGGATTGGACGGCCGGAAGTAACAGCGCCAGGAGGATGCCAATGATGCCGATGACGACCAGCAATTCGACGAGCGTGAAACCGGCTGTGCGTTTCATAAGCGCTGGCGAATAGGGGCTGGGCGGGAACAGGCCGTCTGGGTCGAGTAATTTCAGCCGCGGCTGGGCGCCTTCCGCCGGCGGGCGAGGCCGATGCCTACGACGGCGGCCAAAGCGGCGAGAGCAGCCGTTTGGGGTTCGGGGACGATTTCGGCGATCAGCATTTGTCCGGGCACCACGAGGCCACCGCCAAAAGCGAAGGGACCGACGGGGGCGCCGTTGGAGGCGATCTTGCCGATCATACCTTGGCCGGTGTAGGAGACGAGGAGCGAACCGTCATCGAGGAAGAGGAGGTCGGAGGGGAACGGGGGGAGCGGTCCTTGGGGACCGGGAAGGGAGGGAGGCTCCGCAAAGACGTTGACAAACGCGCCGGTAGCGCCGTTGAAGCGCAGGATTTGCTGGCCGAGGAGGCTGGCGACGAAGAGATCGCCGTTGTTGAAGGCCAAACCGGTGGGACCGTTGAGTCCGCCGCCGGAGGCGAAGGCGTCGATGAAGGCCCCGGTGGCGCCGTTGTAGCGAAGGACCTGGTTGGTGGCGAAGCTGCTGACGTAGAGGTTGTTGTCGGGACCGATCACGCCGTAGGAGGCGGCGGCCAGTCCGCCGCCGGAGGCGAAGGCGCCTTCGGCCGCGCCGGTGGTGGCGTTGACGGCTTCGACGCTAGCGCCGCCAAAGTTGGTGACCAGGAGTCGACCGTCCGGCGCGGTGAGCAAGTCGGCCGGACCGAGAAGACCGGGGGCGGAGGAGAAGACGCCTTGGAAGGCGCCGGTGGGGAGGGCGTATTTGAGGATCTGGTTGGAATTCTGGCTGGAGACGAGCAGGTGGCCGTCATTGGCGATCAGAAGGCCGGTTGCGCCGTTGAGGCCGCCGCTGCCCGCGGGGACTAACGTGCCGAGGAAGGCGCCTGTGTTTTGATCGTAACGGAGGACCTGATGACCGAAGTTGTCGCTAACCAGGAGGTCGGCGCGGCAGGGGAGGGGAGCGGCGAGGACCGCGGCGAAGGGAGCCGCAACGAGGACTAACCAGGCAAACAGACGGCGGATACGTAGGGGATTCATCTCAGGTGCTTTTCAGGGTGCAAGGGCTGTACGTCAAAGGAAGCGCAAGGAGACAACGATGCCCGCAGGCGAACGAGCCAACGGTTGAAGCGGGAGAGGAAGGAGTGGGGGCGAGGATAGCTAGCTTGCGGGGAGAGTGGCTGATTTTAAGGTGCGGCGGAGCGCCAATCAAGCCGTTGGCTCGCCGGATCGAGGCTGGTTCCTTCGGAGTGGTCGGTCTGGGCGGTCGCGACCCTCTTTATCCGGCGGCTGACGGGGGCGGTCCTCTTCCGGTCGGCCCCATTTGCCGCGCGGGCCATCACCGCCAGGCCCGCCCTTGCCGAACTGCTTCTTGCCGCGCTTGTCATTTTCTCCTGAGAAGGGAGGGCCGTCTCCTGGAGGCCCGCGAAAGTCGGGTGGTCCGCCTGGGCCGTGATGGCCGCCGAAACGCTTCTTTTGGAAGTAGAGGCGGCGAAGCATTAGTCGGAATTCGTCTGGGGGAAGAACGTTTAGCTCGTTTCGTTCCTCGTCGCTCAAGTCGTTTAGAAAGAAGTTGTGTAAGGTCTCCCGGCTGACCTCGAAACGGCTGGCGAATTGGGCGCGAAAAAAGGCGAAGATCCATTCGCTGATCTGTTTGCGCTTTTGCTCGAGGTCGGGTTGTTTTTTGAGGATATCGCGAGCTTCACGAGAGAGTTTGTCGGATTCTTCCAGGAGTTCGAAGTCTTTGGAATCGATCGATGGGGGAAGTTGCGGGGGGCCGCCGCCGGAGCGCTTCGCCAGAATGAATCCCAGAGCGTGGCCCTGTTGCTCCATAGGGCGGGAGTTCACTTCGTCAACCTCGTGCGGTGCGGCGTCTTTAAGGATTGCCGCTTTGTCGCGGAAAGCGATGCGTTCCAACCAGCTCATGATCTCGCGAATATCGGACTCGGGTAGGAGTTTCTGGCCGCGACCGGCGAACTGCCGGGCCAGGCGGCCGATGTCTCGATCGCGCAGCTCGCGGATGCGGGAGAGGCGCTGGTCGGGGGGCAATTGCAGCAGGTCGTGCCGTTCGAGGGCGTTGAGGGCGCCGAGCCAGTCGCTGTATTGCTGCAGGACATTTCGCAGGCGGGCGTGGTTGGGATCGGCGCGGAGCTGTTCGTCGAAATCGCGGAGTTTTTGCTTGTCTTCC
>JALHPA010000288.1 GCA_022842745.1 Pirellulales bacterium | reverse complement strand
TCTTCCAGGACGGGCCGCAATCGGAGAGCGACATCGGCGTCTTCGGCGGCATAGTGGGTGATTTTGTCGACGGCGACCTCGTCCATGCGCTTTTGGGACTTGCCGCTGCCGATCAGGGTGTCGATGGTGGTGGTTTGGTAGTTCAGATAGCGGAGGGCAAGCTCGTCGAGGTTGTGATTGCGTTCGCCGGCGTCGAGCAAGTAGCTGGCGACCATGCTGTCGAAGTCCAGGCCGCGCAGCTCGACGCCAGCCGACCGGAGAACGATGGCGTCGTACTTGAGGTTTTGGCCCGTTTTGCGAACGGCGGGATTTTCTAAGACGGGGCGGAGGGCAGCCAGGGTTTCCCCGGGGTCAAGCTGCGGTTCGCCGGCGGGGGCGCGGACGGGGACATAGTAAGCCTGGCCAGGCTGCCAGGCGAAGGAGTAGCCGACGATCTCGGCCCAGCGGGGCATGACGCTGGTGGTTTCCGTATCGACGGAGAGCAGGGGCTGGCTGCTCATCTCTTGAATCAACCAGGCCAGGCGCTCGGGCGTGGCGATCGTCTCGTACTGGACATTCCAGGCGACAGGTCGGGCGACGACCAAACCCCGCATCTTGTCGGACAGCGAATGAAAGCCGAATTCCTGGAACAAA
Source organism: Pirellulales bacterium (assembly GCA_022842745.1). Lineage (GTDB taxonomy): Bacteria > Planctomycetota > Planctomycetia > Pirellulales > JALHPA01 > JALHPA01. Next base: position 4,489 of record JALHPA010000288.1, on the reverse strand, counting down.
TCGAGGGCAACAGCGGGGTCGTAGCGGCCGGCGCGCCCTTGTTCCCAGGGGATTTCGACCGGGGTGAAGGAATCGAGGCGGACGAGCCGGCGGCTAAGCAGAGTTTGTTCGCGATGGGCGAGGAGGTTTTCCTTGCGCTTGCCCGTGATTTGATCGAGGTTTTGGTAGATGCCCTCGAGCGTGTCGAATTTTTGCAGCAGGTCGCGGGCCAGCTTGGGACCGATGAGCGGGACGCCGGGGACGTTGTCGACCGGGTCGCCGACCAGGGTTTGAAAATCGACCACCTGATCGGGCCTTATGCCCCAGTCCTCGGCCAGCGCGGCGCGGTCGAAGAAGGTGTTTTTGCGCATGTTGAACAGGCGGACGCGGTCGGAGATGAGCTGGCGGCAGTCCTTATCGGCGGTCACGATCGTGCATTCGCCCCCAGCCTCTTCGCAGACGCGGGCAACCGTGGCCAGGACATCGTCGGCCTCGAAGCCGGGCATTTCCACGAGCGGAATCGAGAGGGCGGCAAGAACGCGGCGGACGTTGACGATCTGAGGGACCAGATCGGCGGGCATTTCCGAGCGGTGTTCCTTGTAGGCCTCGTACAGGGTGTGGCGGAACGTGGGACCCGGGGGATCGAACGCGCAGAAGAGATAGTCGGGCTTGCGCTGTTCGAGAATGGCGAACATGTCGCGGGTGAAACCGAACACGGCATTGGTCGGTTCGCCGCGGGGCCCGGTCATGGCCGGGATGGCATGGAACACCTGGAACAACAGGGACATGGAATCGACCACCCAGACCTTCTGGCCGCGAAGGTCGGGGAGGGGCTGGGGCGCAAGCAGGTCGGGCTCGTCGAGCGGGGCTTCAACGGGGGGGGCATCCGACGAGGAAACCTCGGCGGGCGCCGCGGCCGGGACTTCAGCGGGATCGCCGAGGCGCGAATCGGGCGGGCCGCCGAGCGGATTTGGAGACGGGGGATCGAACGAGGGCTGGGGGAGCGCGGAGGGTTCGGGAGGATCGTCTTGATCCCATCCGGGGAGCCTGGTTTGCCGTTGCGGTTTGCCCATGCGGCGATGCTGACCTTTCCCGAGAAGAAAAATGCAGGCGCGCTGGGGAAATGGGAGGGGCGCCTATTTGACCTCGTGAACAATCGCCATGTTGTGGCCATCCGCGCCCATGCCGATGCCGGCCACCAGGACGATGCTGTCTCCGCTAGTCAAACGCCCTTCCTTGGAACCCCAGCGACTGACTTGCTCGAGGATTTGGACGCTGTCCTTGGTGGTGACGGCGAGGGGAGTGACGCCCCAGTACAAGCACATCTGCCGGAGGGTGACGTCGTTGTCGCTGGCGCCGATCGTGGGGACGTAGTTCCGCAATTTGGAAAGGGCCAAGGCGGTTACGCCGCTGCGGCTGGCGGCGACGATCAGCTTCGAGCCAAGGGCATGGGCGATGCCACTGGCGGCATGGACGACCGCCTGCGTGATGGGAAGCAGGCCCTCGGCAAGTTTTTCGGGCACGGAGGCCGGCGTGCGTCCGCTGTAGTGGGACTCGGTCGCCAGGGCGATGCGGTGCATCATTTCGACGGCGGCCTTGGGATGTTCGCCGATCGCGGTTTCGCCAGAGAGCATGCAGGCGTCCGCCCCGTCGAGGATGGCGTTGGCGACATCGGTCACTTCCGCGCGGGTGGGGCGGCGGGAATGCTGCATGCTGTCGAGCATCTGGGTGGCGACGATGACCGGCTTTTGCAGCTTGTGGCACATGCAGACGATCTGTTTTTGCACCATGGGCATGCGGGCAACGTCAATTTCGACGCCGAGGTCGCCGCGGGCGACCATCACGCAATCGGTGGCCTCGACGATGGCTTCAAGCTGGTCGAGGGCTTCCTGTTTTTCGATCTTGGCGACGACTTTGGCCTTCGAGCCGCGGGTACGGAGCAGCTCCTTGAGCAGGCGCACTTCCACCGGCGTGCGGACGAAGCTCAAGCTGACAAAATCGATGCCGACCTCGGCGGCCCAGACCGCGTTTTTCCAATCTTCGTCGCTCATGCTGGGGACGCTGAGCTTAACGCCGGGGAGATTGACGCCTTGGCGGCTGCGAATGAGACCAGCTTGGGTCACGCGGCAGCGGACGAAGTCCGGACCGACCTCATCGACCAAGAGGCCGACGGTGCCGTCGGCGAGCATGACGGTATTGCCGACGGCCAACTCATCGACCAGCGGCTCGTAGGTGGTGACCAGTTCTTCCGGGCCGTGGGGTTGATGCCCGCGCACGAAACGCAGCACGGCCCCTTCGCGGCATTCAAGCTGATCTCCGGGGAGTTCCCCGAGGCGGATTTTTGGACCGGCGAGGTCGGCGAGAATGCCGATGGGCTTGCCGATTTCCTGGCCGAGGGCGCGAATCCAGCGAACGACTTCGCCGTGTTCCTCGCGGCTGGCATGGGCCATGTTGAGGCGGAAGACGTCGACTCCGGCGGCGACGAGTTCGGCCAATTTGGAAGGCTCGCGGCAAGCAGGTCCTACGGTGGCGACAATTTTGGTGCGCGATTCGTGGATGATCGGCAGAGGCATAGGGTGGTGTTCTCTCGACAGGGGCGATGGTTGCGCGCACCGGAGGCACGCAATGCTCCTTCCGCCCACTCGCTCCCAAGTGTGGTCCAGCGTAGCGTGGAAGCTGGCAGAGGACGAGGGGGACGGGGGCGCAAGGAAGCCGTGAAAGAATACGTCGCCGGAAGAATTAGCGCCGCCGGCAGGACTGGCGGCTGACGGGCTGGCGGCAGAACAGGCGGGAAACAAAAAAAGGACCCGGTAGGCTGGCGGGAGCCGACCGGGTCCTCTAACCGTGAAAACAGGCTCTTACCCGTAGCGGGTATTGGTGTCGCCGTACCTTGGCGCGCTGGCTACTAAAAATCACGGTGCAATCGTTTCGGTCAGAGCGAAACGCCCCGGCGAGCGGCTGCGTTTGCTGGGTCAAACTCTTGCGGAGGATTGCTATTGCAGGCGGCGTGCCGAATCGGCAAGAAGTCGAGGAATCTTGAGCCTGCGTGACAAAAACGCGAGATTTTTGGGGGTTGTTAAGATATTCTGGCAGACGGCCCCGCGGGCGATTTGAAGGAACGCGGGGGAGGATGTTGTACGAATTACAAAATCGAGCCTTCTTCGGACGTGCCCAGCGGGGCAGGGGACGGTGGGCGACGGGGCGATCGCAGGTGGAATGGTCAGGCAGGATGGCCAGGTAGGATGACCGGGGAAAGTTCTAACAACGACGTCAAAGCGCGAAGGAGATAGCGAATGAAACGATGGCGCAAAGAACTGCGGTTGGCGGTCTGGGGGTTGGCGATGGCCGGCTGGGCAATCGCGTGTGGAGCGGCGGCGGGAGGCGAAGCGGCGCCGGAAGGAAAAGGCGGGGCGGAATTGCCGCAATTGTGGCAAGAGGACTTTGAAAAAGGGGCTGACGCGTGGAAACCGACGGACGAGAAGGCCTGGAAAGTTGTCGAGAAAGAGGGGGGGCGATTCTATAGCTTGTTCCAACAGAGCAAATACGCGCCCAAGCACCGCAGCCCGCTGAATATCAGCCTGCGCAGCGAGCCAGCGGTGGAAGATTTCGTGCTGACGGCGAAGGTGCGGAGCACGGGGCGGGATTATGGGCACCGGGACGTCTGTTTCTTTTTTGGATATCAGAATCCGGAGCATTTTTATTACGTCCACCTGGCGCGGAACAAGGACGACCACGCGAACCAGATCTTCATCGTAAACGGCGCCCCGCGGGTGAAAATTTCAACCAAGACGAGCGAGGGAACGCGCTGGGACGACGGCTGGCACAACGTGCGGATCGAGCGGAACGCCTCAACCGGGAAGATCGCGGTGTATTTTGACGACGGCCAGGAACCGGTGATGACCGCCGAGGACAAGACGTTTACCCACGGCCAGGTCGGTCTGGGATCGTTCGACGACACGGCGGATTTCGACGACGTGACGCTGCGGGGCAAAGCCATTCAGAAGTAATCGCCCCCAGCGGCGAAGCGAGGCGGCGCTCAGGCATCCGGTGGGGGCGGTCCCCAGTCGGTCGTCGAATCCGTGACGGCTTTGGTAAGCGCTTCGACCAGGAAGTATTCGCCCCACATGACCGACTCATCGACGCCGAGGTTCTTGGCGGTGTGGTAAACGCCGTGCTTGAGAACGCCTTCCCAGCCCGGGGTGTCGATGGCCAGGTAGGGGGGCTGAGACAAGGCGTCCAGCATGGCGAGGGCGGTTTCGCGGTACGCCGCTGCGCGCTCGGGAGCGGGTGTCTGCCGGGCGAGGTCGAGCAACCCGCTGGCCGCGATGGCGGCGGCGGAGGAATCGCGCTGCGGTCCCCAGGGGAGCGGGCGATTAAGGTCGGCGTCGAAATCCCAGTAGGGGATGTGGTCGCTGGGGAGTCGGCGCAGCCAGAAGTCGGCATTGCGCGTGGCGACTTCCAGCCAGCGGGGATCGCCCGTGAGGCCGAAGCATTTGCTAAAGCCGTAGAG
>JALHPA010000287.1 GCA_022842745.1 Pirellulales bacterium | reverse complement strand
GTTGCGGCTCCGTCTCGCCGTCGAACCGCGTCACGCCCATGTGAAAGGAGTAATCGCAGGCCGCGCGGCCGACCGGCAACGACGACCATAACTGGAATGCTTCCCACGGCTCTTCCCGCCTGGCCGGGCAAATCATCTCGATCAAGGTCGTGGTCCCGCCAACTAACGCCCCGCGGCTGGCCGACTCCCAAGTGTCCCGCGCGGACGTCCCCATGAACGGCAGATGGATATGTACGTGCGGGTCAATAAATCCGGGAAACACATACTTTCCCGCCGCGTCGATCACTTCCGCGCCCGAGGCCGCGGTAAGACCCGGGCCGATCGCAGTGATCGACTCCCCCTCGCACCAGATATCCGCGAAATATCGCTCCGTATCGGTGACAATCTCGCCGTTTTGAATCAAGAGGGACATGCGCAGAAACGGGTTCGGTCGAATGAAGGAAGCAACCAGCGGCTTATTGACCGCCGCGAACGAACGCAAACTCGCCATTCAGGAAATCGATCCGCACGGTGCTCCCTTCGGGAAAGCCTCCCTTGAGCAACTCCCGAGACAAAGGATTCTGAATTTGTTGCTGGATCACTCGCTTCAGCGGTCGCGCTCCGTACGTGGGGTCGTAGCCTTGGACGGCGATCTGGTCCACCGCGGCGTCCGTGACTTCCAGGTGCAGTCCGGCTTGCTCGGCTTGCTGCCGCAGGCGTTCGACTTGCAGCTCGACGATCTTGCGGATTTGGCCTCGGTCCAGCGGATGAAAAATGATCGTCTCGTCGATCCGGTTAAGAAACTCCGGCAGAAAGCGCCCCTCCAGGGCCTCCTTGACCGCGGTGCGCATGTCCTCCTCGCTCCCTCCTTCGCGGGCAATCTCCTGGATGAGCTGGCTGCCAATGTTGGAGGTCATGACGATAATGGTGTTCGTAAAGTCGACCGTGTGCCCGTGGTTGTCACTCAGCCGCCCATCGTCGAGCACCTGGAGCAGGATGTTGAATACGTCGCGGTGGGCTTTTTCAATTTCATCGAGTAGTACGACCGAGTACGGGCGGCGGCGCACGGCCTCGGTCAGTCGGCCTCCCTCCTCGTAGCCGACGTAACCCGGCGGCGCGCCGATCAACCGGCTGACGGTGTGCCGTTCCATGAACTCGCTCATATCGATGCGCACCATGGCGTTCTCATCGTCGAACAGCACTTGCGCCAGGGCCTTGCAAAGTTCCGTCTTTCCGACGCCAGTGGGGCCGAGAAAGATAAACGACCCAATCGGCCGATTCGGGTCCTGCAGTCCGCTGCGGCTGCGGCGAACGGCGTTGGCGACCGCCTCGACGGCTTCATCCTGTCCGATCACCCGCTGGTGCAGCCGCTCCTCCAGGACCAGCAGCTTCGCCCGCTCCGCTTCGAGCATGCGCGTGACCGGAATGCCGGTCCAGGCGCTGACCACCTCGGCAATTTCGTCCGGTCCCACCTCCTGGCGGAGCAATCGCCGCCCCTTGGCGGGCGCGGGCTCCTTCTCAGCCGGCGTTTCGGTCTCCATCCGCCCCAACAATTGCTTACGGCGGACGTCGATCTCGTAGAGTTGCTGGTAGTCGGCCTCAGGAACGAGATGGCCGGAGGCCTGTTTCTCCTTGATGGCGGCGCTAAGCTGCTGGTATTGCCGATCGGTCTCGTCGAGCTGCGTGCGGAGTTTTTGCACGTCTCCCATGCCGAGCTTTTCCGCCTCCCACTGCTCGCGGAGGCTGGCTAGTTTGCGGCGCAGCTCCCGGATTTCGTCCTGGATCTCCGCGCGCCGCTCGACGGCGTGCTCTTCGGTCTCCTCGGCCAACTGGCGGTCGGCCAGTTCCAACTGGGTAATGCGCCGCTGCACTTCGTCGATTTCGGACGGAACGCTTTCCAGTTCCATCGCCAGCCGACTCATCGATTCGTCCACCAGATCGATGGCTTTGTCGGGCAGGAAGCGGTCGGTAATGTATCGCTGCGAAAGCTTCGCGGCGGCGACAAGGGCCGAATCCTTGATCTTCACTCCCTTGTGGTGTGCCTCGTAACGGGGCTTGAGACCACGAAGAATTGCAATCGTATCGTCCACGCTCGGCTCGCCGACATAGACCGGCTGGAATCGGCGTTCCAGAGCCGCGTCCTTTTCGATGTGCTTGCGATACTCATCCAGAGTCGTCGCGCCGATGCACCGCAGCTCTCCCCGAGCCAGTGCCGGCTTGAGCAGGTTCGCGGCGTCGCTCCCCCCTTCGGCCGCTCCAGCGCCGATCACCGTGTGCAATTCGTCGATAAACAGAATGACCGTCCCGGCTGAACCTTCCACCTCGCGCAAAATCGCCTTCAAGCGGTCTTCGAACTCGCCGCGATACTTGGTCCCGGCGATCAGCGCGCCCAGATCGAGAGCGATCACCCGCTTGTTTTTCAAACTCTCAGGCACGTCCCCCTGGACGATGCGCAGCGCCAGACCTTCGGCAATGGCCGTCTTGCCGACGCCCGGCTCTCCGATCAAGACGGGGTTGTTCTTGGTGCGCCGCGAGAGCACCTGGATCACACGGCGAATCTCTTGATCGCGGCCGATGACCGGGTCCAGCTTCCCCTGGTTGGCGCGTGCAACCAGGTCGATGCCGTACTTCTCCAGCGCCTGAAACTTGGCCTCGGGATTTTGATCAGTGACCCGCTGAGTACCGCGGATCGTGCGCAGCGCCCCCAACAGGTCCCGCTCGGTCACACCGTTGAGCTGCAGCACGTTTTTGGGCTTGCCGTCGACCTTGGCGAGCGCCATGAGCAGGTGCTCAGTCGAAACGAATTCGTCCTTCATGCCCGTCGCTTCGCGCTGCGCGGCGTCGAGGACCTGGACCAAGGTCGGCCCAGGCTGCGGGGGCGCGCCGCCGGAGACCTTGGGCAGGTGCTGGAGTTCAGAGGTAACAATCCGATCGAGCTGTGCGCGATTGACGCCGATTTTGTCGAAAATCGGCTTGACCACTCCTTCGGTCTCGGTGACGAGAGCGGCGAGCAGGTGGAGCGACTCAATTTGCGGATTGCCCTGCTGGGAGGCCAGCTCTTGCGCGGCTTGAACTGCCTCCTGGGCTTTGATCGTCAGCTTGTCGAAGCGAAATGCCATAGGAGTGTAATAACAAAAAGTCGAAATTTCCGCACGGGCTTTTCAAGAAGGAGCTTTGTGGGCCAAACCAGGTTTGGAGTCGGCGCGGACAGTCCGTGGAATCATTCCCATTCGATCGTGGCCGGGGGCTTGCTGCTGATATCGTAGACGACGCGATTAACTCCCTTAACTTCGTTGATCACTCGAGTAGAAATCTTCGCCAACAATTCGTACGGCAGGTGGCTCCAGTCGGCCGTCATAAAATCCTCCGTCTCGACAGCCCTGACCGCCAGCACATCCTCGTACGTGCGCGCGTCTCCCATTACTCCCACCGACTGGATCGGCAGCAGCACGGCAAACACCTGGGAAGTCTGACGGTACAGGCGGGCAGCCTTGATTTCATCGACGACGATCGCGTCGGCCTCGCGGAGCGTATCCAACCGCCGCTTGGTGACCTCCCCCAAACATCGCACGGCCAGGCCCGGTCCGGGGAACGGGTGCCGCCAGACAATATCCTCCGGAAGTCCAAGCTGAATGCCGAGATTCCGGACTTCGTCTTTGAAGAGGTCCCGCAGAGGCTCGATCAGTTCAAAACCAAGTTCCTCGGGCAGCCCGCCGACATTATGGTGCAGCTTGATCGTGGCGGCGGGGCCGTCCGCGGCGGCCCCGCTCTCGATGACATCCGGATAGAGCGTTCCTTGGGCGAGAAAATGCGCGCCCTCAATCCGCTGGGCCTCTTGTTTGAAGCACTCGATGAAGGCGTGGCCGATGAGTTTGCGTTTTTGCTGCGGATCGACCACTCCGGCCAGCGCGGCGAGAAATTCGTCCTCCGCGCGGACCACGTGCAGATCCGTTTTGAAATGCATCGTGAACTCGCGAATTACCGCTTCCGCCTCGTCCTTGCGCAACAGACCGTTGTCGACCAGGATACAGGACAACTGCGAGCCGATCGCACGGTACAAAAGCGCGGCGACCACTGCCGAGTCAACCCCGCCGGAAAGCCCGCAGATCACCCGCCGAGATCCCACGCGGCGGCGCAAGTCTTCCACCGTCTCGGCCGCGAACTCTCCCAATCGCCAACTGGCGCTACAGCCGCACACCTTGAGCACAAAGTTGGCGAGAATCTTGCTGCCCCGGGGAGTGTGGGTAACCTCCGGATGAAACTGCAACCCGTAAATCGGCTTTGTAACATGCCGAACCGCGGAAATGGGACACGTGCTGGTGATCGCCAAGGGAAGGAAATCGGCGGCGATGTTCGTCACCTGGTCCCCATGACTCATCCAGACCTCGGTTTCGTCGGCAATACCGTCAAACAGATCGGCATGCGAGATAATGCTGCAATGCGCGCGGCCAAACTCGCGCGCCGGGGCGCTCTCCACCTTGCCCCCCAACGCCGCGCAGGCCAATTGCATGCCATAACAGATGCCGAGCACGGGAATTCCCAGCTCGAAGATCGCCGGGTCGCAATGCGGCGCCCCCGCCTCGTAAACGCTCGCCGGACCTCCAGACAGAATGATTCCCTTGGGGGCCAACTCGCGGACGCGCGAAGCCGAAATATCGTGCCGGACGATCTCGCAATACACGTTCTGCTCGCGCACCCGGCGCGCGATCAGTTGAGCGTACTGGGCCCCAAAATCCAGAACCAAAACCCGCTCCTCGGCGAGTCTCGCGGCTGCGGGGGAAGTCGAGGAAACCGCGGTTTGCGTGTCGGTCATGCAGAGTGGGCCGCTGTGCGGCGGGTAGAAGTCTCCATAGCGAACCAAGAGCGCTGGAAGCTGGATTCGCGACGGGCTGGCTAGCGCTCCTGGCGTCGAAGAACAAAAAATGCCCGGCGGGCGGGCGGAGAAAAGTGGAATTATACGGATTGTGCGTCCGGCCCGTCCACCCGCCGACCGCCTCGCGCCGATTGCTGGTCGCACCCAGGGTGGTTATTATCGACATACCGGACTGAGAAGCAGGAATTCGCTGGTTTTTCCTCGTGCAAATCCTTTTGACCAACGACGACGGCATTTACGCTCCGGGGCTGGCGGCCTTGGAGCGGGTGTT
>JALHPA010000286.1 GCA_022842745.1 Pirellulales bacterium | reverse complement strand
ATGGCGAAAGCCGATTGGGCGGCGGGAGAGAGGATCATATCGGCCGCTCGCTGGCGGAATTCGTCGTAGGTGGCAATTTGATCGTTCCCGCGGACGCGTCTTGCCAATCCATCGACCGTTTCGAGGAGGGATTGTCGCTTGGCTGCGCGGCGATCGGAGAGCATTTCGACCGGCGCCAGGTCGCGGACTTTGAAGTCCTTGGCATTGGGGTCGCCCGCCGCGAAGGACTCGAATCGTCCGCCGAGGAAAGCGCTTTTGCCGAGTTCCCAGGTGAAGGACGGGTTCCGTGGTACGGACACATAGGGGGGCAAGACACCGCGGAACCCCAATTGTTGGGCGACCACCGCTCCGATCGCGGGATAGTCTCCGAACGGCGAGCCAAAGCGGCCCGAGAGAACCCAGTTGGTGGCTGTTTCGTGGTGGTCGTTGTTGTGAGCGCCGGAGCGGACCAGGGTTAGCCGGTGCATGGTTTTCGCCATGCTGGGCAGGAGCTCGCCGACTTGCAAGCCTGGGACGCTGGTCGAAATGGGATGGTACTTGCCGCGGATCTCGGCCGGGGCGTCCATCTTGAGATCGAAACTGTCGTGGTGGGAAAGTCCGCCCCCAAGAAACACCAAGATCACACTCTTGGCTCGCGCGCTGTGCGCGGGACTTTTTGGCACCTCGTCGCCGGTTGATTTCGCTGGCTCGTCGGCAATCGCCTCGCAGCGTAGAAGGTCGGCAAGGGACAGGCCCAACAAGGAAAGCCCGCCGACTTGCAGGAAGCTGCGGCGGGACTGACCGTCGCAACGCCGGGCGGTTCGCCCCAGTTCAATGTTCAGCATGTGAGGGAAGTCGGTTGAGGAGGTGATACGGTCAGGACTTGCACTCCCGCTAATGATTAAACGCGAACTCCTTGCTATTGAGCAAAGCCCAGAATAAATCGCGCAAAGTTTCGTCGCGTTCGTTTGCGTCTTCTCCGCTCAGGTTGACGGCGTTCCGTTCGTCTGGCGAAGGATCGCGCCCCAAGGCAGCGAGAAACAGTTCGTCGACTGCGGCTTGCTCGGCCAACGATTGCTCGGCAGTGGATTTGGCCTCGGCGATTGTTTTGGCCAGGCGGGCGAGGCGCCCTTCTGGATGGCGGATTTTGTCGGAGAGTCCGCTGCCGTTTTGCAGTTGCAGCAGTTGGGGAATTGTCACTTCGCCGCGCCGTTCGCAAGCACACGCCGTGACCCGCTCGGACCGTCCAAACTGGCTTAAGAAGTATGAATCCAGCCCTGGCTCCGGCAATTGCACCGCTCTCACTCCGAGGGGATATCCCGCGAACGATTCGGGGCGCTCGGTCGCCGCGGAAATCGCGTCCAGAAGCACTTCCGCCGGAAGCCGCCTTGCAAGGTAGTGGGAGTAGAATTTGCCGTCGGCCTGGTTGCCTGGGATGGTTGCCGACTCGAGTTGGTAGGTCCGCGAGTTGACGATTGTGCGCATCAGGCGTCGCAGGTCGGCGCCGTGGGCGCCAAAATCCCGCCGCAGGGCCTGCCAGAGTTCCGGATGGGAGGGAGGGTTGCTGGCTCGCAGGTCGTCTACCGGTTCGACCAGTCCGACTCCCATGAAATGCCGCCAGATGCGGTTGACCATCGCGCCGGCGAAGAACTCGTTGTTGGAATCGGTGATCCAATCGGCCAGTTTTGTTCGCGGGTCGTCGCCGGGTTGCAGAGGGCTGGGCGTACCGTCCAAAGTCTGCGGCCGGAGAAATCTCCCGGTACGCGGCTGGGTAACGCCGAATTGCGCGTCGGGCTTTAGGGGTTCGATCGACAGCACGGTCGGGCCGTTGCGCGGTTCTTGGCGCTTAAGCTTAAGAGGAGCGAAATAGGCCGCGAAGTGGTAGTAGTCGTCCTGCGTGTACTTCTCCAGCGGATGGTTGTGGCACTGGGCGCAGCCAATTCGGGTCCCCAGAAACGCCTGTGCCACACTTGCCACGACCTCGCTTTGATCGGCATGCTGTTTCTCTCCGACGGTGACCACGAAATAACCAACTTCCGGACGCTCGGCGGCGCTGCCGGTCGCAGTAAGCACGTCGCGTGCCAGTGCGTTCCAGGGGCGGTTGGCAGCGATCTGGCCGTGGAGCCAGGCATGCATACTGCGGACCCCTTTGACGCCGCGCACATCGTGGTCTCGTTCGCGCCGATTCTGGAGCAGGTCGGCGAATTGCAGCGTCCAGTAATCGACGAACTCGGGCCGGTTCAACAGGTTTTCGACTAGCAGCTCGCGCTTGTTCTCGGCCGGATCGGCGGCGAATGCCCGCGCCTCGTCCGGAGTGGGTAGGACACCGATCAAATCGAGATAAAGTCGCCGCACAAGCGTCCAATCGTCGGCCACGGGAGAAGGGGGAATGTGCAACGCTTGGAGCTTTTTGAATACGTGTTCGTCAATGAAGTTGGCGGGAGGGGGGAAGCTGGCCGGGTCGATATTTTGTTGGTAAGGGACGCTCATGAGGGCGACCGCGACCTGGCCCTGGAAGTGAGCGCGGACGGAGGTTTCGCCCTCGCGGACGGCTGTGATTAGACCCGCAGGGGTGATTTTGGCGACGTTTCCGTCGTTGGAGAAGAACTGGGTCAGCCAGGTCACGTCGCGCGTGGCGCCGTCGCTATAGTGGGCGGTTACGGTCAATTGGCGGGTGTCGCCCGGCCGCAGCATCTGATCGCCTGGAGCGAGCGCAAGCCGCACGACCTTGGCCTCGGCGCCGGTCGGCCCTGGGGCGCCGGCCCGGATCCAGTCGGCGAGCAGTTCGTATTCACGGGAACCTGTCTCGGTGAGTTTTCCCCCGCCATGCGGCGCGTCGCCGCTCGCCTTGCGCAGCAACAGGCTTTGTTCCGGGACCGCCAGGTTGATACGCCGCGCCCGCGATTCGCGGGTTAGCCGTTCGATGTCCCATTCGGGCGCATAGCCGCGGAGGGAGAGCTTAAAGCCGTTTCGGCCGTCGTTCTTCCCATGACAGGCGCCCTGATTGCAGCCCAAGCGGGTTAATAGGGGAATGATGTCGTTGACGAACAGCGGGGCGGAGTGGGAACGCTCGGCGAAAGGGGTCGAGGATGCGTCTGCGGCGCCGCTGGTTGGGTCGGCAAAGGCCGGCCGAGAGAGCGTCAGGCAGCTTGCACAGGCAATGGTTACCGCGTATCCCCAAAAGAGCGTGGTGACATGCGACGGGGGGCGGAAGGGCATCGGCTTCGTCGGGAAAGCGTGTGGGGGGATCGCAGGCGCGGGACCGGGCCGTACAGGCTGAAGCGTCTCGACGAACCGATCAGTCAGCGTTTATATCACGGGTGACGGGGCGAAGCAAGAAATTTTCGGCGGGGCGCAAGGCGTGTCATCATAGACCGAGTGGCCTTCGTTGCGGGACTTGCCGGTTGGCGAGCATAAGACTGGAATCAGCCTGGAAGGTCGTCAGCATTTTCGAGGGAGGTGTATGTTTCGATGTTCTCGGCCTGGTAGGCGGCGCAGCGGGGGCAGATCCAGGGCGCTGGTGTTTTGACGGGCTGGGGGCTGCGTTTGCGGCATTTTGCGCAGTGCAGGCGCTTTCCTTTTACCGCCGTCTTGGGCCGACGACGTTTTCCGGTTCTGGGGATTCGATCTGGCATGTCTTTGTCGCTCCGAATGAATGAGAGGGGTGCTGGGTTCAATGGCGGACGCCGAGAGCGGCATCGTGCACGTTGCCGGGATGCCGGACGATTTGCGGCTTGATCCAGATTCGTACTTGGGGCCTGAGTATTTTTATCCCGTTTACTATGCTCTAATGTTCATTCGGAATCGATCGTTGCAGTTGGGCCACGGCCGTAAACAGGGCGAGACTGACAGAGGAGTAGGCGGCGGTGTATTTGCTCGAGAACCCCGTATTGCAGCGAGAGTTGCTGGTCAATTTACGTACCAATCGGGCTTTTATTTTGCTGTTTGGATACAACGCGCTATTGGGACTGGTGGTGCTGTTGGCGTGGCCGCAGGAGCGGCAATTGGATTTGAGCAGCAACCCGGAAAAGGCCAAGAACCTGGTCAACCTGTTTTTTCTGGGACAGTACGTCATTGCGTCGATGATGTCGCCGAGCTTCGCCGCGGCGAGCATTACTGGGGAAAAGGAGCGGAAGACGTACGAGTCGCTGCTGGCGAGTCCGTTGCGGCCGGGGGCGATCGTTCTGGGCAAATTGCTGGCGTCGCTGGCCCATTTGGCGATTCTGATCTTTTCTTCCCTTCCAATCGTGATGCTCTGTTTGCCGTTGGGAGGCGTCTCCATTTATGAGGTCTTGGCGCAGTACCTGGGTCTGGTGCTGAGCGTGTGCGTGTTTGGCATGATTAGCGTGGCGTGCAGCAGTTATTTTCAGCGCACGGCGGCATCGCTGGTCGTTTCGTACTTGTTGATTTTGCCGCTGGCGTTGATGGGTGTGTTCTTTTGGAACAGTTTTGGGAACGAAGGGCAGGCGCGTTTGTTTGCGATGCTGACCCTGGTGCCGATTGTCAGCTTGTTCATGATTAGCGTCTTGTTCTCGATTACCTCAAGCCGATTGCTGCATCCGCCGGATGTTGGCAGCGAAGGCAAAGAGGTGATCGACGTCGACAACGAGTTGCGCGAGGCGGTGGGGCTGATTATCCAGCCGGATCGGTTTCCCGACCGACTGTTCGCTCCGGCGAAGCGGAACACCCTGCTGGAGGACGGCGCCAACCCGGTTTACGACAAGGAAATGCGGAGCGAAATATTCGCCCAGGGAACCCTCATGCTGCGGCTGGTGATCCAGGTGAGCATGTTGTTGGCCGTCCCCCTGATGGCTGGATTCCTGTTTGGGGTGCCGCACCTGGCCGCCTGGTACATTTGCTACGTGGTGCTATTCAACATGTTGGTGGGTCCGGTATTTTCGGCCGGTAGCGTGACCAGCGAGCGGGAGCGAGAGACGCTCGACCTGTTGCTCACGACGATTATCTCTCCGTGGCAGATTCTGTGGGGGAAGCTACTTTCCGGGCTGCGGGTTTCGAGCGTATTGACGAGCTTTCTGCTTTGGCCGGTATTGTTGGCCTGCATCATGGTTCCGTTTTATTGGCGGAACATGCTGGGCGTGACGGCGTTTGTGACGATCGTGGCGATCACTTGCCTGACGACGGCGT
>JALHPA010000285.1 GCA_022842745.1 Pirellulales bacterium | reverse complement strand
AGGGCCTTAAAGCAGTGGAGCACATCGGCGACGGGGGCCCAGCTTTCGCTGCGCACGGGGGAGGCCCCGGGCGGAATGAGGCAGGCTCGGCCCTGCCCATCAACGCCCCCGTGGAGGCTGAGATAGACAATGACCAGGTTTCCCGGCGCGCCCCGTTCGAGGAGCGACTGCAATTCGGCTTCCAGGGCCGCCAGGCCCTGTTCGGCGCTAGTCCAGGCCGCGGATTGGTCGCTGAGCTGCAGGGTTTGGCCATCCAACTCGGCCAGTTTGGCCAAATCCTCCTTGCCAAAGGCGATGGGGGGAAAGGGCCAGGCATACGGAGGGGCGGCGACCGCCACCAGGGCCGATCGCCGGGGTGCATAGACGAGGTGGTAAACAAAGAGGGCCGTCAACGCCAGGAACAGTGCGCCCAAGAGAGCCAATCGCAGCCGCCGCGCGCGGTCGTTGCCTCCCAGGGCGGCCAGCGTGCCTGCGTCGTGGCCGCGCTGCCAACGGTGGCGCACGGTGTGCAGGCGATCCTTTACGGTTCCTCGCCAGCCTGGCCGGCGCGTGCCGTTGGCTGGTCCGATTCCCGGCGTGATCGACATGCTGAACCTCCCTGGCTGCTGTGCGGACGTTGCACCGCCCGATCCGTGTGGCAGCGATTATACAAATTTCAAGCACGCTGCTAGCGCAGGGCGTTTGCGCGAGTTCGTTGGCGGACGATCTCGGCATAAATGTCATCGGAGACTTCACTGAGCGGAATTGCCGTGCCTCGCTGCCGTTCGAGTACGCGGAACGCATGCCAGCCCTGTTCGTCCGCCCAAATGGGGCTGACCCTTCCCAGCGGCGTGCCAAAGATGGATTCGGCGATGGCCTGGGAGGGGAAATGTGCGCGCTCGGACCAACTGAGTGGCTTTACTTGGATCGCCGGGTGGGGCGGAGTCGTGGCCGCGTCGCGAAGTCGAGCGGTGGCCAGGGCCTGATAAGCCATATCGCGCGAGGGGAACTGGGCGAACGGGGCGGACAGCATTTCGCCTCGGACGCGCCCCGGCCGTTGGAATCGGTCCTGATTCTCGTGATAGTAGGCGGCGATTTCCGCTTCGTAGACGATGGGAGTTTCGTTAGCGGCAATCGAAGCGGAGGTGCCTTCGTTCTTCTGCGGTTGCTCGGCAGTGACGACGGCAATCGCCGACGCAATGGCGGCGGGAGAATTGGGGGCAGGTGAATCGGCGGGAGTGTTCTGGTCGTCGTCGGAGTGGTTCTCGTGGGGAGAGAGCCCGGCTCGGCAATGGGGGCAATCGGCGGGTTGCGCGGGAGGGACGGCGAGAGTCGGCGTACCCGTTCGCGACGAAGCGGTGCGGACCGGTTTGGCCGTCCGGGCTTGCCTGGCGGTGCCGGCTTGCCGGGCGGTGCTAGAGCCGTCTTTCCGCCGGGCGGTGGCCGCTGGGGACGCGCCGTTTGCGGTTTGAGGTTCGTCGGCGCCTTCTGCCGGGGCGTCGGCGGAGGGACCTTCCGTGGGGCCGGCCGCGGCGAGCGCCGGTTCGCCGCCGCAATCCGCGAGGGCGAGCCGCGCCATTCGCCGCACGCGAGCGGAGGATTCTTTGTAGCAGCCTTGATCGTCGCGGGCGTCGACCACTTCTCGCAGGCGTTTTTGCACCTTGGGGCTGCAGCAGCTTGATGTCTTGCACTTGGCGCAAGGATTTCCTGCGGCGGTGCGAAAAGCCTTGGCGGCTTCGTAGCGTACATCCTCGGTGCAATCGTCGAGCCCAGCGAGCAGCGCCGCTTCGACATCGGGATAGCAGCCGCCGCAGCCGATCGTGGCGAGGTAGCGAAGCGCTTTGACTTTTTGCGCGGCGGCGTCTTCATCCGCCTTTACCGCAGCGGCGGCTTGCACCGCGGGATTGGGCGATTCCAGATTCGCGGGATCGGTGATGGCGAGGACGGCGGGCTTGGCTTCCAAGCCGGGAAATCGCATTCCCAAGCGGTTGCGGATCCGTCCGAAGATTCCCCCCACGACCTGGCCGACTTGCTTGACCCCGAGAAAGTCCCAGATCGACGGGGGGGGGCAGCAGGGTTTTTCCGCCGGGGCGACGGCCACAATGGTGGTGGCGCCTGCCTGCGCGGAGGTGGGAACGGTGGGCGCAGCGGGCGGTTTCGGCGTGGGCGCGGAGGCGCAGCCGAGAGCGAGAGAGAGCGCCAGAAGCCATCCGATCGATCGATGCAGCATGGGGGAATCCGATGCACGAAAACACCGCTTCGGCGCGCGGGGCCGCCGGTCTCGTTGAGCTATCGACCGGGTCGTGCGGAGCGCTTGAGGGTTTGGGAAAAGTTTGTCGGCTGAGAAGCCTTTGAGGGGGCAAGGGCGGGTATTTGCAGTCCCCATGTTCTCTAGATTGCCCGTTTTTCCAGGGATAGTGTGGCTGATGGAGCTTGTTGGGCGGGGCAAAGTGGAGACTCGCACCGCGACAGCCGCGAGAGAGCTGAACTTGGAGGCCGTGAAGCGCCGAATTGCAATGGGGGCGGCGCGCGAGGCTTCAACAAAATGCCTGTGGTTGGCTGAGCAGCGTGCGAGAAGAGGCGGGCGAACGCACGACGTTTACGCTGCGAAACCAAGAGCGAATTGGCGTCGGCGAGCGTGGTTTGCCGGTCGCGGAGCAAGAGGAACAGGGAATCGGAAAATTTTTCGCCTGACCCCTTTGACTGGGTGCCAGGGTTCCGATAGTATTACGTCCTTGCCACTTAATTGAGCCGCAAAGAAACCGGCGAAAAAATCCTGCGAACCTGTCGAACCGAGTGCGAGACGGGGGCGTAGAAAGAAGCCGTAGCTGAGTGGCAATGAGGCCGTTTTCAAGAGTCGATATTGCGAAGGAGTCGGGGTCAGAAGCAGGATAAAAACGGGTACGGCGGACGCAGTTGCCAAGGCGACTGTTGGTGCTGGTGAGTCGGGCGACAAAATCTCGCAGACGGTAGTAGCCAGAGGCCGGGTTCGATTGCTGAGGGTTCCCAAGTGGAGCTCACGTAGGCAAACGAGGTCGGCCCCTGTCTATTAAGGCAGCCGCGAATTGCGGTTTTTCGGCGATCTTCGGATGGCCGGGAAGCTGGGATTCGCGGAGAAGTCGCTTGCGGGCGGCTTTGAAATGATCTTTGACAATTTGGTTGTGGTAATTGGCATCTTTGAATGAACGGGTGCTCGTGTCTGCAGAGGCATGGGTACTCAGTTCTTCCAAGGCACTTAGCGCGTTTTGGCAAGTGGCCGCCTTTGGTTTGCCGTGGGTTCGCGGTTTTCCGGGAACGTTGCGGCGGCGAGGGGATGGTTGCTTGCCCGAACATGGATTTTATCGTTGGAGATCGGTTACGGTGTCGGCGCGCTTGCCGGCGAAGGTAATCGACTCAAGGCTGCTGAATTGGAAAGCGGTAGGCTGGCGCTGGTTTTCGGACTGGTGTTGGTCGATCCGAGCGTTCGATTCAAGTGGTCAAGTTACTAAGGGCGCATGGGGGATGTCTTGGCGTCAGGAGGCTTTGAAGGGCGTGGAAGACTGCGATAAGCTCGGGGAAACTGTCAAACGAGTGATGATCCCGAGATACCCGAACTGGCATACACTGAATCCATAGGTGTATGCAGCGAACGCGGAGAACTGAAACATCTCAGTATCCGCAGGAAAAGAAAGAAAAATCGATTTCCTCAGTAGCGGCGAGCGAACGGGAATCAGCCCAAACCGCGAGGGTTTTCCCTCGCGGGGTTGTAGGGCCTCTCACATGGGAGTTACCAAGCAATCTGTTAGTAGAACGGCATGGAAA
Source organism: Pirellulales bacterium (assembly GCA_022842745.1). GTDB lineage: Bacteria > Planctomycetota > Planctomycetia > Pirellulales > JALHPA01 > JALHPA01. The sequence continues at coordinate 1,371 of JALHPA010000285.1, read as the reverse complement.
GGCCGGCCATAGAGGGTTACAGCCCCGTACACGAAAACGGCATTGCCTCCCGAGAGGTACCTGAGTAGGTCGAGTCACGTGGAACCTCGACTGAATCCACGGGGACCATCCCGTAAGGCTAAATACTACCTGACGACCGATAGTGAACTCAGTAGGGCGACTGAAAGATGAAAAGAACCCCGGCTAGGGGCAGTCAAAAGAACCTGAAACCATGTGCCTACAAGCGGTCGGAGCGCTATGGTCGTAAGACAATGCGTGACGGCGTGCCTTTTGCATAATGATCCGGCGAGTTACCGTCAGCGGCTTGGTTAAGGTCCTCAGGACCGTAGCCACAGGGAAACCGAGTCTGAATAGGGCGAATTGTCGCTGGTGGTAGACGCGAAACTGCACGAACTACCCATGAGCAGGTTGAACCGCGGGTTATACCGCGTGGAGGACCGAACCCATCTGGGTTGAAAACCGGTGGGATGACTTGTGGGGAGGAGTGAAAGTCTAATCAAGCGCAGAGATAGCTCGTTCTCTCCGAAATATATTTAGGTATAGCCTCGAGCCACTACGCACCGGGGGTAGAGATACTGAATCGGCATGAGGGCCTTTCCCGGCTACTCAGCTGAACCAAACTCCGAATACCGGTGCGACTATCTCGGGAGTCAGACCGCGAGGGATAAGCTTCGCGGTCGAGAGGGAAACAACCCAGACCATCTGCTAAGGTCCCCAAGAGAAACTTAGTCACTAAGGAAGTTGAATTGCCGTGACAGCCAGGATGTTGGCTTAGAAGCAGCCACCATTTAAAAAGTGCGTAACAGCTTACTGGCCGAGCAGTTCTGCGCCGATAATGAACGGGAGTAAGTTTTTCACCGAAGCAATGGATTCGCCGCAAGGCGAGTGGTAGGAGAGCGCTGTACGTCAGATACGAGCCGTACCGAGAGGAACGGTGGTGGGGCGTACAGGTGATTATGCCGGAATGAGTAACGATAAAACAGGTGAGAATCCTGTTCGCCGAAAGCCTAAGGTTTCCTGGGGAAGGTAATTCCGCCCAGGGTTAGCCGGTACCTTAGTCGAGGCCGAAAGGCGTAGACGATGGACAGCAGGTCAATATTCCTGCGCCACTCAAGTGGACTGATGGAGGGACGGCGTCTGAAGGGTGTGGGGTCGACTAGTAGTGACCCTCGCCTGGGTTGGGCCGAGCGGTAGGCAAATCCGCCGCATTTAGGCCTGGCTTGGGACAAAGGCATTTATGTTCCGATAGACATCTGCAAGGCGTCCAAGAAAAGCTTCTAAAGGTTGAAGCTTGAGTGACCGTACTAAAACTGACACAGGTAGGCGAGACGAGAAGTCTAAGGCGCTCGGGAGAACACTGGTTAAGGAACT